>JAIFNN010000231.1 GCA_020047715.1 Bacteroidota bacterium
ATTAATGTTTTCCCGGTACCCGATGCCGACACAGGAACCAATCTGGCATCAACCCTTCGGGCAGTCATCGATAATGCCCGCCCCTCAGACTCATACACTCTTACAGCAAATTCAATAGCTGTGGCGGCTTTGAACGGCGCCAGAGGAAATTCGGGTGTCATCTTCGCACAGTTTCTTTATGGAATGAGCATCGAAGCAGGTGAGGCAAAGCACATCAGCATCAACGATTTTATGGACAGCATCAAGCGGTCGGTCAGTTATATTTACAGTGCCATTGCCGATCCGGTTGAAGGCACTATGCTTACGGTTATCAGGGAATGGGCAGATTTTATCTATGCTCAGAAAGGAATAATCGACGATTTCAGAAAACTCTTCAAATCATCCTACGAGATAGCTCTCAAATCGCTTTCGGAAACTACTCTTAAGCTAAAGGCACTGGCCCTGGCAAATGTGGTTGATGCCGGAGCCAAAGGCTTTGTTCTCTTTCTGGAAGGAATTATCGAGGGCTTTCGCAAAACACTTCTTCACGAGGAAATTATTGCCCGCTACGATGAAATAGATCAATCCGCCTTAGGAAATATCAAGCACGAGGAATTCAATTATCGCTTTTGCACTGAAGCCATGATTCATGGCCAGGATATCGATCACAAGCAAGTTAAATCCCTGATTTCGGGAATGGGCGATTCCCTTGTGATTGCCGGCTCCGAAAAAATGGTGCGCCTCCACATCCACACCGACCATCCGCACATTCTCTTTGAAAAGCTTCGTGAATTTGGCAAGATTCATTATCAGAAAGCCGATGATATGAAGAAACAGCAGGAAGCCATGTATTCACGCAAATGGAAAATTGCCCTGGTGACAGATTCCACCAGCGATTTGTCGGCCGAACTAATGGAACAGTATCAGGTTCATATGATTCCGCTGAATGTGCATTTCGGCGAGAGTCAATACCTCGACAAAATCACCCTTCAGCCCGATCAGTTTTATGATTTGGTCAATACCGAAAAGAACTACCCCTCAACCAGTCAGCCAAACGAAACAAGCTTCCTGAATGTATACTCGCATCTGGCAAGTCATTACGACTCGGTGATATCGGTCCATGTTTCCGAAAAATTCAGCGGCACCTTTAGAAATGCCCGGAATGCGGCCGAAAGAATAAGCAAAGAGCTTGGCAAACCCATTTCGGTAATCGACTCCCAGAACGTTTCCGGCTCATTGGGACTTCTTACGCTGAGGATCGCACAGGCTATAGAAAGCGGAATGAAGCACGAAGAGATCGTTGCTCAATCGGCAGAATGGAAAAAAAACACAAAGATTTACGTGAGCGTCAAGACCCTCAAGTACATGATTCGCGGGGGCAGGGTTAGCAAAACCAAAGGATTTGTGGCAGGTCTTTTAAATATTCTTCCCATAATATCCATTAACGAGGAGGGGAAATCAGAACTTTTCGATAAGGCATTCAGTCAGAAAAGCAATATGAAAAAGGTGATGAACCATGCCCGGGACTTCCTCAATGGCCGTAAGGTTCGCGATTACATTATAACTCATGCCGAAGACGAAGAAAACGCTTCGTGGTTTGTGAAAGAAATGGAGGAGCTAACAGGTTTGAAACCGGTTTCTGTTGTCAGCATTTCCCCGGTTGTGGGCGTAAACGCCGGAAAAGGAACGGTTGCCCTCGCTGTCATGGCTGAATAATTCAAGTGTTTATGATTCAAATATTTTCCATTGCCGGAATTACCATTTTCAGCTTTATGGTAATTGTTTATCTCATCGCTCAATATCGTAAAGACAATTCAATTGTGGATACGGGTTGGGGAATGGGTTTTGTTGTGACAACCCTTGTATTGATTTTCAATTCGGAAACAATTCACACGCAAATGCTCATCATAAGCCTCCTTGTGCTGCTTTGGGGCATACGTCTGAGTTTTTACATTTACATGCGCAATCTCGGCAAACCCGAGGATTTCAGGTATGCAAACTGGAGAAAGGAATGGGGAAAACGTCAGCCCTGGATAGCGTTTTACAAAGTGTTTATGCTTCAGGGTGCGGTTATGTGGATTGTTGCCCTGCCGATAATGCTTGTTTTCGCAAGCCAATCAGACTCGCTTGGGATTCTGGGTTTCATTGGCGTTTTTGTGTTTTTTTTCGGCTTGCTTTTCGAGGGAATTGCTGATAAGCAGATGAAGATATTCAAATCTCAGCCTGCCAACAAAGGCAAAATCATCACTTCCGGTCTGTGGAAATACAGCCGTCATCCTAATTATTTCGGCGAAGCATTATTATGGTGGGGGATTGGGCTTTTTTCGTTTTCGGTATCCGGCTTTTGGTATAGCTTTATAGGCCCGCTCGTAATAACGCTGCTGCTTCGGTACGTGTCAGGTGTTCCTATGTTGGAAGAAAAATACAAGGACCGTGAGGATTTCCGGGCATATGCGTCGAAGACTTCTATATTTATTCCCTTTGTTGGGAAGAAAACCAACTTTGTTAGAAAAGACTAAGTCGAACAGTTATTTAAGTCTTGCTTTTTTAGAAATCTTAACAGATTCGGTTTTTTGAAACAAAAATTCCTTACGTTTGTTATCCCGTGCATGCTTCATTAGCAGACTAGTGTATTTGAATCCTATCACCAAGATAAATCGACTCCTATGAAAAACCGATTTTTTAACAATGTATTCATTATATCGCTTACAGTAGCAATGATTCTCCCTGCTGCAGGATGTAAAAACAAAAAACAAATTATGGCTCCCGTTGCAAAAAAAATTCCCCATGAGCTCACGTATCATGGCGACACCCGAACAGACAACTACTACTGGCTCAGAGAACGTGAGAACCCCGAGGTGATCAAGTACCTTGATGATGAGAATCTTTATCTGGACGAACAGATGTCGGAGACCAAAGGTTTTCAGGAAAACCTGTACAATGAAATCATCGGCAGGATTAAGCAAACAGACATTTCTGTTCCCTACAAGTACAATGGCTACTGGTATTTCACCCGTTATGAGGAGGGCAAGGAATATCCTATTCATTGCCGCAAAAAAGGAAGCATGGAAGCCACTGAGGAAATTATGCTCAATGTAAATGAAATGGCCGAAGGGCATAAGTACTACCAGGTTTCCGGGACATCAGTAAGTCCTGACAATTCGATGATTGCTTATGGCGTTGATACCGTTTCCCGCCGTATTTACACCCTTTATTTCAAGAATCTTATCACGGGGGAGATGATGCAAGACCTTATCCCCGCATTCTCGGGTTCTCTTGCCTGGGGAAATGATAACAAAACCATATTCTACTCAAAGAAAGATGAGGAAACGCTTCGCCCCTTCCAGGTCCTTAGGCACGTACTCGGAACGGATCCTTCCACAGACGAGTTGATTTACGTGGAATCAGATGAGACCTACTCCTGTGGGGTTTACAAGAGCAAATCGAAAAAGTACATCATGCTTGGAAGCTATGCAAAAATGTCGACTGAATACCAGTTTTTGGATGCCGACAAACCCATGGGCAAGTTTCAGGTTTTCAATCCCCGGGAAAAAAATCTTGAATATGATGTAAATCATTATGAAGACAAATTCTATATCGTTACTAACCTGGACGCTAAGAATTTCAGATTAATGGAATCCCCTGTCAACAAAACAACAAAAGAAAACTGGAAGGAAGTAATTCCCCACCGCGAAGATGTTATGCTTGAGGGGATCGATATTTTCAAGGATTTCATGGTTGTTTCGGAACGGAAAGAAGGGCTTACCAATCTTAGGATCATTAACTGGAACGACAAGACCGATGAGCATTACCTTAATTTTGGCGAAGAAGCCTACATGGCTTACACATCTGTAAATCCCGAGTTCGACACCGATATACTCCGTTATGGTTACACCTCCCTCACTACTCCGAATTCTGTATTTGACTACAATATGGACAATCGTGAGAAAACTCTATTGAAACAGGAAGAGGTTATTGGGAGTTTCAATTCGGGCGACTATGAGACAAAAAGAATATATGCCACAGCTGGCGACGGAACCCGCATTCCCATTTCAATGGTTTACAAAAAGGGTATGAAGAAGGACAGAACGAATCCAACCCTACTATACGGTTACGGTTCATATGGCTACACTATTGATCCCTCATTCAGTTCGGTGCGTTTGAGCATGCTCGACAGAGGCTTTATTTTCGCCATTGCCCATGTACGCGGTGGCCAGATCAATGGAAGGCAGTGGTACGAGGACGGAAAACTTCTCAAGAAGATGAATACCTTCACGGACTTCAATGATTGCGCACGCTTTCTTATCAGCGAGCAATTCACATCCCCCGAACATCTTTATGCTGAAGGTGGAAGTGCAGGAGGTCTTTTGATGGGAGCAATTATCAACCTAAATCCTGAACTTTATAATGGTGTAATTGCGGCAGTTCCTTTTGTGGACGTGGTTACTACCATGCTCGACGAAACCATTCCCCTTACAACCGGCGAATACGATGAATGGGGAGATCCTCGGATCAAAGAGTATTACGATTACATGAAAAGCTACTCGCCTTATGATAACGTGAAGGCTCAGGATTACCCCAACCTCATGGTAACAACCGGTTTGCACGATTCGCAGGTTCAATACTGGGAACCCGCAAAATGGGTTGCCAAACTCAGGGACATGAAAACCGATGACAACCTGCTGGTAATGTATTGCAACATGGAAACCGGACATTCTGGTGCATCAGGGAGATTCCAAAGGCACAAGGATACTGCAAGGGAATACGCTTTTTTGTTTATGCTTGAAGGAATTGACAAATAAGGAATTGCAGTTGAGTTCCGGATAAAATCCGATTTCAAATCATAATCCCGTCATCGATAGGGAATTTATTATCTTTTGCTTACAGAGCCCGCACTCGAAGTTTCAACCTTCTTGTCTGCGGGCTCTCCCTTATATTGGATATTCCCTGCACTGCTGGCTTCAGCTTTCAATTCTTCCAATACCCATACGCTTGCATTTCCTGCACTCGACGCAGAAGCCCGCACATACTTAGCCTGTAACCTGTCAGCATCAACTGTGCCAGCACTGCTAACATCCACATCCAACTCCCCAGCCTCGCCCCTTAACTCAATACTCCCGCTGCTGCTTGCATCAGCCCTTATTTCTCCGGACTTGGTCTCAAGCCGCAAGCTCCCTGCACTACTGGCAGAAAGATCAATTTGGCCGGCATTCAATATATTCTCACATCTAACGTCCGCCGCACTTGAAACCTCTATTTCTTCAAGGGAGGAAACTGTAATCCTGATGATTTTCGCTTTTGCATTGCGAATGTTCTTCTCCGTGTATATCCTCAGTCGGCCCGATTCAACTTCGGTTCGAATAACTTCGTGAAGGTTCTCATCGGCTTCAACTTGAAGTGAACTTGAGTCGCCAAAACTAATAAAGACATGCAAGCCGTTACTTGCATCAACAGAATTAAAATCAGAGACTTCTCTCGATTCCACCTTAACATCACCATTTCCTGAGATGCTCCCGGTAAAATTGTAGTAACAGGAAGAGAGCGCGAAAGCGGAAGAGAAAAACAACAAAAAAAGAACTGCTTTATTTTTCATAATTTTGGATTTAGCCTGAATCAGGTGTTGATATTATACAAAAACTTTGATAGGTATAAGTAATAAAAAAAAACAATCAAAGTCAAATGATTTAATCCACCTGCAACACCAATCCCTTTAAATACTCCCCCTCGGGGTGGTAAATGCTTATCGGGTGATCGGCTGGTTGCGACATCTGGTGCAGGATTCTGACATTTCGGCCGGAGGAGGCTGCGGCGGCGAATACGCTCTTCCTGAAATTTTCGCGGCTAACAACCTGCGAGCAGCTGAAGGTAAACAGTATTCCCCCGGGAGAAATCTTTTCGATGGCCTCCCTGTTGATTCTCTTATAACCCTGCAAGGCATTATCGAGTACCTTCAGGTGTTTTGCAAACGCAGGGGGATCGAGGACGATAAGATCGTAATCCTGTCCCTTGCGATTGAAAAAGTCGAATGCATCCTCGGCAAATGAAGCGTGCCGGTTGTCGTTTTCGAAGTTCGCAGCTATATTTTTATCAGTAAGTTCTATGGCTTTCTTTGATGCATCAACAGAGTGGACAATGCTTGCCCCGGCCCGCATGGCATAAACCGAAAACCCTCCTGTGTAGCAGAACATGTTCAACACCTTACGGTCTTTGGAGTATTCCCCGAGAAGTTTTCGGTTTTCTCTCTGGTCGATAAAAAAGCCGGTTTTTTGACCTTCTTCCCAATCGATAAAAAAGGTATTTCCGTTTTCAATTACTTTGTTTTCTCCGGGGGAGCCAAACAGATACTCCGATTTGGCATCCATTCCGGCTTTAAAGGGCAAGGTTCCCTCGCTCTTATCATAGATACATTTCAACTTGTTGCCAAGAACCTTTTTTAACGCTTCCACAAGAGTATCGCGAATCAGGTACATCCCTACCGAATGCATTTGGAGAATTGCAGTACCGTTGTAATAGTCTACAACAAGTCCGGGCATCATATCTCCCTCTGCATTGATAAGCCTGAATACATTGGTTTTGGGATTATCAATAAAACCGACATTTTGCCGCAGCCTTACAGCATCCTCAATTTTCCGTATCCAGAAGTCCAGATTGATCTCTTCCTTTTTAAAGCTAAGCATGCGTACCGCAATGGAACCCGGCTGGCAATGTCCCAAGCCTAAAAACTCACCGTGGTTCGACAATACCTCAACCAGATCACCCTCCTGCACTTCCCCCGAAATACTCTTTATTGCCCCCGAAAAAACCCATGGATGAAGTCGCATCAAAGAGATTTCCTTCCCTGATTTCAGGGTAAACTGAATGTTTTTTGTCATTGGATATTTGAGTTTCTGAGGATCCTGTAGATTTCAAGAGATACCCAGGCATCAGTAGCGGCATATCTCAATTGGGCTTCGCTAAGCACGGTTGCTTCCCAATCGGAAAGTTGCTGTGACTTTGATATTTTTATGTCCATTACAATCGCCGCAAGCTTCTTCAGGCTGTTATCTTCGATTTTAAAGAACGATGAATATTGCTGAAGTTCAAGAAACCCTGCCGCCTTGAAGTTCTTAATCTGTTGGAGCTTGCGCACGTCGTCGCGTATAGCCACCCCGGTGAATATTACATCCTCGTCTTCAAACAGTCTGATAAGGTCGTTTGGCAGGCCGGTGTACATGAGCCGGAACAAAAAAACTTCATTGGGAATAGCAAGTTGCAACAGCGACACCCGGCTGGAGTCGCCCTTTCTGAAACAAGGCTTGCTTTCGGTATCAAAACCAATAACATTATGTTTTGACAACCGCTTTACAGCTGCCGCAACGTCTTCCGGAGAATCGATTACATGAATAATTCCATCGTACTGCTTTACTTCGAGTTTATTGATCTCTTCGCTGCTAATGCTCGGTAAGAAAGTCGTCGTCTTCTTCTCTGAATTCTTCTTGTCGTTTTGCAATAAACCAGCTCCGGGTATCCACCCTGGGAGCCTCATTTTCTTTACCCATTCCACTATCTAAAGTTTTAAGTTCACCAGAGTGTATTTTATGAAGCGCAGCAGCCACACGGAGTGCCTTTGCCCCCCAGAAGCTCAGAAAGTTATTCTGGCATTCCCATAGAGCATCGTTCATTACGTCTTCAGGAGCATTTCTGTAAACCTCCAGAAAGTCGCGCAGATCCTGGTATATATCTGCCATATCTTCAGAGACCTTTCGGGTTATCAGCTCTGAACGATCGAACTCGTTCTCTGCGGGGATATCCAAAAAGTCGTTGTTTCCCTCCATGCAACTGGCTATCTTCTGATACACCCCCGACCAGTCCTGTTCACTCACATATTTCTCGCTACCCTCATCGAATATCGATTCGATACCGGGAATCCTGATCATTGCAGAGTATATCCCCGGCAGACTATAGATGCTGAACCGGATGAAATCCCCCTGACTAATATTCAGCTCAGACTCGAGAAGCGTGCAGTATTCATTCGATAACCTCACGAATTCAAGTACTTCTGCCGAATATAATATTTTGCTATCGTCGTCCATTTCCAATAATTCTGTAATTCTTTCAGGGGATACGAATATTAACCTTCCAATCCCCTGCTCAACCCAACTCACTTCTGATTACCTCCTTGTGTTTCGGCACATGCCAAAACGCAAAGAATCCCGCAAAGTTAAAAATTATCTAATAGTCACTGCTTTAACTGCCCGATTTCTTACTTTGCCCAATAAAACAAATAAAATTCATCCCGGAGAATCTTCTCGTGGTCGCTTAACCAACGGAATACCTTAATGACCTTTTCTTCAGGAAACGAGTGCCCTTCCATAAGTTCCTCCATGCTCAAACGGGCATCCGTCAGCTTATTTTTAAGTTCTTCGAGAATAAGGTCGAATTCATAGGCGCTCATGTCCAGTTCGTTTCGCTTTCTACATACATCGCATTGTCCGCAACGGGCGGCATCTTTTTCGCCAAAATAGCTGAGGAGGATCTGGCTGCGACACTTGTTCAGTCCGGATGCGTAAAGCAGCATCTCGTTTGATCGGTCGATATACCTTTCCTTCAGAAATTTATAGGTTTCCACAGAGAAATAAAGATTCCTTGAATCGAGCCTCTCCTCGATAAAATAAATCACCGGATTTTTCTTTCGGGGGATATACTGTATGATGCCCGAAGATGACAACTTTAGCAGGTATTTGTAGATGACGTCGAAGCTTGCACCTGAGCGCTTTGCCAGAAGGTTTTCATCGATCGGGACAAAAGACGAGAACATCCCGCTATAGGAGCGGAGAAGGAGTTTAATGAAACCGTCGAGGTTCTCGTTGGCTATCTGGAACTTGTAAAGATCGTCGCGCTGAATCACGAAATGGACCCGAGAGGGGTTGTTGAGTTCCTCGGTAAGTTCGATATAACCCTCTCGCTGAAGTACCTTCAGGCTGTTGTGGGCAATCAGCGCATTGAATTTGAACTTTGAAAGGAAATCTGTGAGGATAAAATCATAATTCTGTCCCTTTCCACTGCCTACCGGAATCTGGAAATAGTTGCCAAGAGCGTTATACACGTCGCGGATAACCGACAACTCGGGAAAGCTGATCAGTATTCGTTGATCGACCGATCTGCGGTCGGACTCGTTGTAAAGGAGAATTGCCCGGGCCTGTTTCTCGTCGCGGCCGGCCCTTCCCGCCTCCTGGTAGTATGCCTCGAGGGAATCGGGCAGATCAATATGGATCACGAACCGCACATCAGGCTTGTCGATACCCATTCCAAAGGCATTCGTTGAAATGATGACCTGGGTTTTATCTTTTTGCCATTCCTCCTGTTTTCGACTGCGATCTTCATGACTGAGTCCTGCATGGTAATAATCGGCCTTTATTCCCTGAGCTTGAAGAATTAGCGCCAGCTCCCGGGTCTTTTTGCGGTTGCGCGCATAAATAACCCCTGTTCCCGGATTCTCTTTAACGATCCGTATGATGCGCTGTACTTTATCCTCACAAAACTCAACATCGTAAATCAGATTTTTTCGCTCGAAACTTTTCCTGAAAACGTTTCTCTCCCTGAATTCAAGCCTCTCCATTATGTCTTCAACGACCTTGGGAGTTGCCGTGGCGGTGAGTGCAAGGTAAGGTACACCGGGAAGAAGATCACGAAGCCTTGCGATTTTGAGGTACGAAGGTCGAAAGTCGTAACCCCACTGCGAAACACAATGCGACTCGTCAATAGCGATAAGGTTGATATTCATTTTCCCGATCCGGGCCTTGAAAATATCTGTTTCAAGTCTTTCGGGGGATAAATAAAGAAACTTCACCTGACCGTAAACGCAATTATCCAGAGCTATGTCGATTTCCTTGCTGCCCATCCCCGAGTGAATTGCAATGGCATTTATCTCCCTTCGGCACAGATTCTCAACCTGATCTTTCATCAGTGCAATAAGCGGAGTGATAACAATGCAGGTACCGTCTTTAGCCATGGCAGGGACCTGAAAGGTAATGGATTTGCCTCCCCCGGTAGGCATTAATCCAAGGGTGTCGCGACCTTCGAAAACAGATTGTATGATCTCGTCCTGCAAAGGGCGGAAGCGTGAATATCCCCAGTAGCGGGCAAGTATTTGTGTAAATCTCTCCAAACCTTATGGATTTATTGGAATTCCAGTGTCATTTTATAAGAAAAAAAACAAATAAATATTCTCTAAATTTTTGTAATTTCGCAGCATTTAAATTTAACCAAAATTACTGCAATGTCCTTTATCGAAGACAAAATTAAATATGAAGGTCTCACATTCGACGATGTTTTGCTTCTACCTGCCTATTCTGAGGTGCTACCAAGGGAGGTAAGCCTGGTGACAAAATTCAGCAGAAACATTTTTTTGAATGCCCCGATTGTATCCGCTGCGATGGACACGGTAACAGAGGCCGAGCTAGCCATTGCCATTGCCCGCGAGGGGGGAATAGGCGTGATACACAAGAATATGCCGTTGGATCAGCAGGCTCACCAGGTAAGACGGGTAAAACGGGCGGAAAGTGTAATGATACACGACCCAATCACCATATTGAGGAACGCTACCGTTGCCGATGCACTCAACCTTATGAAGGAATTTAAAATCGGTGGTATCCCGGTTGTTGACGAGGAGAAGCATCTTATTGGCATTGTTACCAACCGCGACCTCAGGTTTGAGAACAACATGCGAAGACCCGTGGCTGAAATCATGACCAGCAAGGATATTATCACCACAACTCAGAAGACCGATCTCAGCAAAGCGGCCGACATACTTCAGAAACACAAGATTGAGAAACTCCCGGTTGTGGATTCCGAAAACAAACTAATCGGACTCATAACCTACAAAGACATAACCAAGGCGAAAGACCAGCCCAATTCGTGCAAGGATGATAAGGGCCGGTTGCGTGTTGCAGCTGCTGTTGGAGTCACCCTTGACGCCGTTGAACGGGTTGCCGTTCTGGTAGAAGCAGGAGTTGACGCAATAGTGATCGACACGGCACATGGTCATTCCAGAGGAGTTGTTGAAACCCTGAAAAAAGTAAAAAAAGCCTTTCCCGGGGTTGATGTTGTTGTAGGAAACATCGGCACACCCGAGGCTGCACTGGCACTGGTTAAAGCTGGAGCCGATGCGGTAAAAGTAGGAATCGGCCCGGGTTCCATTTGCACAACACGCATCATCGCCGGCGTTGGGGTACCTCAGCTATCGGCAATCTACGATGTTGCCCTGGCCCTTAAAGGCACCGGTGTTCCTGTGATAGCCGACGGAGGTATCCGTTACTCTGGAGATATCGTAAAAGCGATAGCTGCAGGAGCCAACAGTGTTATGGCAGGTTCTCTTTTCGCGGGAGTGGAAGAATCGCCCGGCGAAACAATTATCTACAACGGCAGAAAGTACAAATCATACCGCGGCATGGGCTCCATTGAAGCAATGCAGCAGGGATCGAAGGACCGGTATTTCCAGGATGTGGAAGACGATATCAGCAAACTCGTTCCCGAAGGCATTGCTGCCCGGGTGCCGTTCAAAGGAGGCCTTGCTGAAGTCATTTACCAAATGATGGGGGGACTTCGCGCAGGTATGGGCTACTGCGGTGCGGCAAACATTGAGGCCCTAATGGAAGCCAAATTCGTCAAGATCACCAGTGCCGGCATAAACGAAAGCCACCCCCACGATGTGACCATTACCCGTGAGGCCCCAAACTACAGCAGATAATAAGCGTCGACTTTTTACGTTAGGTTTAAAACTATAAAAACTTTTTTAATTATGAGAAGCATTGTTTCATTCATTACCTTGTTCTTTCTTTCTGTTATTTCCGCATTTCCCCAAGGCGATAAAGTTTTGATGACCATTGGCGACCAATCCGTCAGTCTGCAGGAATTCGAGCGGATCTACAACAAAAACAACGTGGTTGGCATGTATGAGAAACAGCCGGTTGAAGAATATCTTGACTTGTTTATCAATTTCAAGCTCAAGGTACTGGAAGCAGAAAACCTCGGAATGGACACTGTAAAGACTTTTATAAATGAGCTTAAAGGGTACCGCGATCAACTTGCAAAACCTTACCTCAACGATTCCGCGACACAGGAAGAACTCATGAAACAACAATTCGAGCGAATGAAATCCGAATTGCATGTAAGCCATATCCTGCTCCGCCTCGATAAAAGCGCCTCCCCTGAAGACACCCTGAGGGTTTACAGTAAACTAATGGACATTCGCAAGAGGATTCTCGCCGGAGAAAAATTCGAAACCGTAGCTACTGAAACTTCGGAAGACCCATCGGTAAGCAAGAACGGTGGAGATATCGGTTGGATGACAGCTTTTCGAACCGTTTGGGAATTTGAGAACGCCATCTATAACACCCCACTGAATGCCGTTTCCTTGCCGGTAAGAACACAGTTTGGTTACCATATCGTCAAGGTATGGGCAAAAAGGCCAAGCAAGGGAAGTGTGCTAGTAGCGCATATTTATGTGAGGGCTCCTGAAGACATGAACCCGGAAATGAAAGAACTGGCAGAAAAGAAAATCACGGCCATCTACGACAGTCTGAAGCTTGGATCGGACTTTGCCTCGCTGGTGAAGAACAATTCAGACGACAGGTCAACGGTTTCCACCGGGGGCGAATTACCCTGGTTTGGCTCGGGACAAATGATTCCTGAGTTTGAGGATGCGGCCTTTTCCCTCAAAGCAAAAGGCGACTATTCCAAACCTGTTCACTCATTCTACGGATGGCACATTATCAAGCTTATCGATAGCAAAGGGCTTGGAAGCTATGAAGAACTCAGACCTGAACTTCTTGCGAAAATGAACGATGCCCCAATTGCTCCCGTGAAGAAAATGTACTACTTAAACAAGCTTAAAAAAGAGTATAACTACACATTCAACCAAAGCAACTTCGAGAAATTCGTTTCACTTATCGACACTTCGATATTTAGTGGCATGTGGAGCGACTCTACCCTGCAGAACAACAAAACCGCTCTTTTTACTCTTGCCAAAATAGATTATACTTTTTCTGACTTCGCATCCTATCTCTACAACAACCAACGAAAAACCGAGCCTGCAAACATTAGTGTTTTTCTTAGTGAGCAGTTTACGAGTTTCAGCGAAAACGCCATTCAGGATCACGAGAAGGATATGTTGGCCGAAAAGTTTCCGGAGTTCAAATACATCCTTCAGGAATACCACGACGGGATTCTGTTGTTTGACCTAACCGACAAAATGGTTTGGTCGAAAGCCGTTCAAGACACTATTGGACTCGAGAAATATTACCAGGCGAATAAGTCAAAGTATGTGTGGGAAAAAAGGGCCAATGTTATGATTTTCTCGAGCGACAGTCTGGAACTGCTTAATGCCGCCAAAGTACTGGCTTTGAAATATGCAGCAAAGAAAAAATTCGGTCCCGGGCTCATTCTTTCAAAACTCTGCAAAAACGATAGTATAAAAACATGTATTGATATACAGGAAGCACGTTTTGAAAAAGGTGACAATGAGGAAGTAGACAAAACCAATTGGAAAACCGGCGCAGGAGAAAATTACGAGTCCGAAGGAATTTATTCATTTGTGCTGGTGAGGGGAGTTCTTGAGCCGGAGGTAAAAAAACTTGATGAGGCAAGGGGTCTAATCACCGCAGACTATCAGAACTATCTTGAGATAGCATGGATTGAAGAGCTAAGGGCCAAATATCCCGTAACAGTGGATGCCGACTTGTTAAAAACCATCAAATAAATATATGATTCAAAAAGTTCTGATCATCTGTTTTATGTTTTTTGGCGTTTTGGGATCCTGCAGGCAAATTAGCAAGTTGGAGCCCGAAAAGCCGATCGCAAGGGTTTATGATTTGTATCTCTACCCTTCGGATCTTGTGCGACGCATTCCCGAAGGTGCCTCTGCCGACGACAGTATTCGTATGGCCCGAAGGCTTACGGAAGAGTGGGTGCGCGAGAAACTTCTTTTAAACCGGGCTGAGCAGTACCTTTCGGAAGAACAAAAAGATGTGGATAAGCAATTAGAGGAATACAGGTCCTCCCTGCTCACCTTCATATACAAGCAGAAACTTTTAACACAGAATCTTGATACAGTTGTAAACGATCAGGAGCTTCAATCCTATTACGACCTGAACTCATCCAATTACATTCTCGACACGGATGTTGTTAAGGTGAATTATGTGAAAGTCCCTGTGAACGCTCCTCAGATCAGCGATGTACGGCGTTGGTACCGATCCGAGTTGGCCGAGGATCTCGACAATCTCGAGAAATACTGTATTGCCTATGCAAGCAATTACATGATTCATGGAGAAAAGTGGTTTCGCTTTATCAATCTGATTAATGCCACTCCCCTTACAATCGCTAATCCCTCGAACTATCTGAACACGAATAAAAACATTGAGACAAGCGATGCCTCCTACCACTATTTCATTCATATTATTGACAGAGTTCAGGAAGGTCAGGTAGCTCCTCTGGATCTTGTGAAAAACGACATTCAAAGCGTTATCATCAATAAGAGAAAAATAAGGTTCATGGAAGACCTTGAGAACTCCGTTTACAAAGACGGTCGCGCAAATAATAAAGTAGAAATTTACTAATGCATAAAAAATGAAATACCTATCAAAAAAAATCTTCTCTTTAAGCGCGCTTTTTTTGTTCACATTCCTGAGTGTTAACTCTCAAGGTTTTATTGTTGACAGGGTGGTAGCGGTTGTGGGCGATTTCACCATTCTTCAATCCGATATAGAGCAACAATACCTTCAATACAGGGCTCAGGGATACACCCTTCCTGATATGAAATGCCTTATATTCAAAGAGTTTCTCGAGGAAAAACTTCTGCTGAACCAGGCCAAGATCGACAGCATCGAAATTTCCGAGTCCAATGTGGAACAGCAGCTCGACCAAAGGTTAAACTATTTTATCAGCCAGATTGGATCTCAGAAAGAGCTCGAAGAGTACTTCAACAAAACCACCCTGCAGATCAAGGACGATTTCCGTGAGATGATCCGTAACCAGATGCTCACCCAAAAAATGCAACAGGAGATCACAGGAACAGTGAAGATAACCCCGTCAGAGGTTAAGTCTTTTTACAACAGCATTCCAAAAGACAGTATTCCCAATATCGATGCCAAGGTAGAAATGGAGCAGATTGTTGTATATCCCAAATTAGGTGAGGATGCCGTTTTTGAGGTACGGGAGAAACTTCTGGATCTCAGAAAAAGGATTATGGAAGGAGAAAGTTTTGAGACCCTTGCAATTTTGTATTCGTCCGACGGCTCCGCTTCAAATGGCGGAGAAATAGGCTATATGGCCAAAGGAGAACTCGACTCGGAATATGCCAAAGCGGCTTTCAGTCTCAAAAAGGGGCAGGTTTCGAAAATCGTTGAGTCACAGTTCGGGTACCATCTGATACAACTCATCGACCGAAAAGACGACAGGGTAAATACCCGGCACATACTCATGAATCCGAGGATAACTCCCGACGCCCGAAAAAGAGCCACCTCAAGGCTCGACAGTATTCTTGTTCTTATTCGCGCCGACAGTTTGGAGTTTGGAATGGCTGCCCGCATATATTCTGAAGACAAAAACACCAACATGAACAAGGGCCTTCTAGTGAATCCCAACGACAATTCTGCTTTTTTCGAGTTGAAACAGCTCGATTCAAAAGATTATCTTGTGGTAAGGGATTTGAAAATCGGCGAAATCTCGAATCCCTATGAGTCAGTAGACGAAAATGGCAAACCACTTTACAAAATCGTTAGGCTTAGGTCGAAAACCGATCCCCATAAAGCTAACATGAAGCAAGACTATACCCTTCTTCAGAATATGGCATTGGCCGACAAAAAGCAAAGGGTTGTTGAAGATTGGATTCGAGAAAAGCAAGGCGAGACTTTTATTCACATCGATGACAGCATGCTTGAGTGCGACTTCCTTAAAAAGGGCTGGCTCGAACTAAAAAAACAATAAAACAGCCCCTCTCATTTATCGAATCATGGGAAGAAAAGTAAATAAAGCCTTGTTTCTTTTGATCTTCCTCATTCAGTTTATGTGGCAGGGCGGCTTGGTTCATGCCCAGAAAACCAAAACAATTATTATCGATAACGCCGATATTACCGAATTTGATAATACCGGGGGAGCTCAACGCTCGAGGATGCTGGGGAATGTAAAATTCCGCCATGAAGACGTGTTCATGTCGTGCGACAGTGCTCATTTCTTTCCCGATATCAATGTTCTCGATGCTTTTAGCCGCGTTCATATCTGGCGTGGCGACACACTCGATCTTTATGGTGATTTTCTAAAGTACAAAGGCAACGTAAGAATTGCAGAAGTCAGAAGGAATGTTATCCTCGACGACAAAGAGAATCACCTCACCACCGATAACATCGATTACGACCTGAATAGCGACCTGGGGTATTATTTCAAGGGAGGAAAAATTGAAAATGGCGAAAACACCCTTATAAGCAAGGTCGGTTACTACTACTCGAAAGATAAGCTGTTTTTCTTCAAAGACTCGGTAAAGATTGTCAATCCCGATTACACAATGTATTCCGATACGCTGAAATACAACACTGTTTCGGAGGTCGCCTATTTTCTGGGGCCTACCGACATAATAAGCGAGGAAAATTATATTTATTGCGAAAACGGTTGGTACGATACCCGAAACAACATTTCACAGTTCAACAAAAACGCTTTTTTGCAGAACAAGGAAAAGATCCTTAAAGGTGACAGCATTTATTATGAGAGGGAAACTGGCCTTGGCAAAGCCTTTCAGAATGTTGAGCTCATCGACACCGCGCAAAACATGGTGCTCACAGGACATTATGCCATTTATGAGGAGCTGTCTGATTATGCAATGCTTACCGACAGTGCCCTGATGATACAGATCGACAAGGGTGACAGTTTGTTTGTTCATGCCGACACGCTTTGGACTGTGGCCGATACCATACCTGAAAAGAAACTTATTAAAGCTTATTACCATGTTAAGATTTTCCGCAGCGATCTTCAGGGGAAATGCGATTCATTGGTTTACGCAGAAGCCGACTCTACCTTCAGGTTTTATGGGGAGCCGGTATTATGGTCGGACGAAAACCAGCTAACAGCTGAATTTATTAGTATTGAGACAAAAGCCAAAGGCCTCCATAAAATCAACATGAGATCCGAAGCCTTTATAATATCGAAGGAGGAT
>JAIFNN010000025.1 GCA_020047715.1 Bacteroidota bacterium
TCACGATTCATTCCCGGTTTGCGGGCAAGTCCAGAGGTAATAATTACTATATGCGAATCGGCTGTGGCTGAATAATCATCGGTTACTCCAAGAGTTCTTGTGTCGAACAATGCCAGAGGTGCCATTTGCATGATATCAAGTGATTTCCCCTCCGCAAGCCCTTTAACAACATCCAGTAATACAACTGTGCTTGCTACTTCTTTTTCGGCAAGAATATTGGCTGCTGTTGCACCCACATTTCCCGCGCCAACTACTGTTATCTTCATGTTCTTTAGCATTTTTATTTCGAATGCAAGTATAGGGATTTAATTCGTTTTTTCAGCATTAGTTTGGAGTAAAAGTTGCAGGGAATAAGCTACTCGGAGCCAAAGGAATTAGGCAGGCTTCAAAAGCAAAACATGAAAATCGATTTTCCCTTTTCATTATGAAGAGACTTGTGATTTATGGACCCTAAACTCTGCTTATTTCGAAAAACTCTTCCTCCCCCTTTCCGCTCTCTTTCTAATTTTTGTACATTTGAGAAAATATTCCGGGGTGAAATTTTCAGAAAACCATATAAAATCCTTCCTTGCTTCTGTACCAAAAGAGGTAAAGGTCGTAGCAGTAAGCAAAACCAAACCGGTTGAGGATATTCTCACGGTTTACGACACCGGACACAAAATTTTCGGTGAGAACCGTGTGCAGGAACTGACTGGAAAATTTGAAATACTTCCCCGTGATATTGAGTGGCATCTGATTGGTCATCTGCAGTCCAATAAGGTTAAACATATCGCTCATTTTGTTCATCTGATCCATTCTGTTGACAGCATGAAGCTTCTGGTTGCTATCAATCATGAAGCTGTAAAAGCAAAAAGGATAATCGACGTGTTGTTTCAGGTATACATTGCCAGAGAAGAAACGAAGTTTGGTCTCGACAAGCAGGAACTTGTTGAAATTCTCTCATCCCCCGAAATACATACCTTGGAGAATGTAAGGATACGGGGTTTAATGGGGATTGCCACCTTTACCGAAGATATGTCCCAGATAAGATCGGAATTCGGAACTCTGAAGAAACTTTTTGATTTTTGCAAGCAAAATTTCTTTGGCAACAGCGACACATTCTCCGAGCTATCGATGGGTATGTCGGGGGATTATAAAATTGCCATCGAGGAAGGTGCAACTATAATCAGGGTAGGAAGCCTACTATTTGGCGAAAGAAATTATCTTTGAATCAAATATTTATAATCATGTCCAATCTCTCTACTACGTATGCGGGTTTAAAACTAAGGAATCCGTTTATTATTAGCAGCTCAGGAATCACCAGTTCGCTCGATAAAATCAGGAAACTCGACGCTCTTGGAGCAGGGGCGATTGTATTGAAGTCTTTGTTTGAGGAGCAGATTAGTTATGAAACCACAAAGAACCTGGAGGGTTCCGATTATCCTGAAGCCCTTGATTATGTAAAAGCCTACACCCGCGACAATAGTATTGGTGAATACCTGAATCTGATTCGTGATGCCAAACGGGCCGTTAATATCCCGATAATCGCAAGTATAAATTGCATAACTGCCACGGAATGGATGGATTTTGCTTCCCAAATGCAGGAGGCGGGTGCTGACGCGCTCGAGTTGAATGTTTTTTTTCTCCCGATGAACAAAGAGAAACCTTCGCATGAATATGAAAAAGTGTATTTCGACCTGCTCGAGGGAATACGCAGAAAGATCAGTATCCCGGTTATCATAAAACTTGGCTACCATTTCTCCAACCTCACCTATCTGATAAACCAGCTGTATTTCAGGAAGGCCGACGGGGTTGTGCTTTTCAATCGATTCTATGAACCCGATATCAATATAAACGATCTGAAAGCAACCTCCTCAGAGGTGTTCAGCTCTCCAGCAGACATTCGCAACAGTCTCCGTTGGGTTGGCATTATTTCAAGTGAAGTTCCTCTTATCGATATTGCTGCCTCAACAGGCATCCACAGCGGCGAAGCGGCAGTAAAACAAATACTTGCAGGGGCGAAAGCTGTGCAGGTTTGTTCCGTTTTGTATAAGAATGGAATCGAATTTCTGCCTAAGCTTATCGACCGGCTTGAGTCGTGGATGATTGAACAGAATTTCAAGTCTATTGAGGAATTCCGCGGGAAAATGAACTATTCAAACATTGGAAACCCTGCAATTTATGAGAGGGCCCAGTTTATGAAATATTTTGCGTCGCAGCACTAATTCATGTAATCCGGATCAAGCCTCAGCGGTCCGGAGACTGTGCTCATCATCGACAAGAGCTCATTTACAAGTAATCTTTTTTCGGGGGATAAATACTCCATCCTTGAACGTATGAGTTCGATTCTGGCTGTTCTTTGTTGTGAACTCAGAAGGGATACATTTTCTTCAATAACCGAAAAGGCTTCGAGCGCGGTGTAGTAACTGTCTTCAACTACCAGTTCGATAAACGTGTCGATATGAGCTGAGAAATCCAATCCGCATTGCCAGCATGCAGAAACGAGCTGTTCAAAACCGCTTTTTCCGCGATACATCCTTATAGCGTCCATAAAAACCGGAACTGCTGCTGGATCTTTAATATCATTAATCAGGTCGACCAGGCTAAAGTTTATAGTCTCCATCCGCTTTGAAAACAGCAACTTAAAAACGGTTGGAAGTACATGGATGTTTCCGTGCGTCCTTAACTCGTCAATGGTTTTTACAACCACATTTTCATCAGGGGAGTTTAATCCTGCAATTAAATCTTTGGTTATATTTTCTCTGCTTTCCACTTTTCCAGCTTGTTTTATTTTACTTTTTCATTAACGGTTTTTACGGTCAGTCATATCTGGTATTTCTTATTTGCAGTGCTTTTCAGAATAGCTGAATGCCTCTTTGTTTCCCAACTTTTTCGCCATTTCAAAGCAAAAACAGGCATCTTCACTCATGCCGTTGTTCAAGGCCGCAATTCCTTTGTTCAAATACGATTGGGAGTCTTTCGGATTCAGATCGAGAGCCATGGAAAGGTCTTTCCATGCGTATTGATAGGTTCGGGTTTTTAGATAGGTGGCCCCTCGGGCGGCAAAATAGCGTGCGTCGTTTTGACTGATTTTCAGAGCGTTGTTTAAACTGTTGATGGCTTCAAAATAATTTCCGTTCTCGTAATGAATCATTCCTGAATGATACCAGACAGAATCGTTTTCCGGATAAAGATCGAGGTAGGTTTTAATATCCTTGGCAGCCTTTTCATACAGTCCGTTTTTATTCAGAGACATTGCGAGCCCAATGTAGTGTTTCATCTCAAATGGCTCAATTTTCAATACGGCGTTGTAATCGTCGAGGGCAGATTTGAATTTTCCGGTCGCATAATAAATATTTGCCCTTTGCGCAAGCAATTCCGCATTGCGTCGGTCCATTTCAATTGCCATGTTTAAATCATCCAGTGCAAGTTTGTAATTGGCTACAGCCATATAAACTTCCGCTCTTTGGGCATAAAGCGGCGCTTTGCGATAGCCCTTTTTTACACCGTCCGATAAAAGGTTAACAGCCTCAGGGTATTGTTTCGAATTCATCAGGTATTCGGCCTCGGCAAGTGTTTGATCCAATCCGGTGTACCAGTTTCCAACTTTCCAAAACTCCTTGTACTTCGCGTCGTTTTCAAGAATCATTAAATCAGGGTCTAGGAGGAGTTCGCTTTCCGGCAGTTTGTAATTGCTGGAAAGATGAGTCTCCAGGGCTTTAAGGCAATTTTCAGTATCCCTGAGGTTAGCGTAACTTCTTGCAATCCAAATGGAAGCCCTTCCCCTGTTCGCTTTTTCAACCTTTTCGAATTCCTGAATTGCCATGGCATACTGCGATTTGTAAAATAGAGCAAGGCCTTTATCCAAAAGCAAACCAGAACTTTCTGCACCATCGGCTAAGGCTTTGTCGAAATATACCAATGCGGAATCATATTGCTCGGACTCCAAATGTGCTCTTCCCCTGAGATAATTAAAATCCTTTAACTGCTGAGCGTGAGCATGTCCCAGTAAAACCCAGAAAATCGTAACTGAAAGTAAATATTTAATAAGTGCGCTCATTTTTCGGGATTTGAAGCGTTTTTATCAGAGTACAAGTGTACAAAACCCACAATATTTCTGATTTCGGTGCCGGTTAGTCGTTTCTCATATACATCGCAGATATAATAATATACCCCTTGCGATGCAAACTGGTTCGAATTGTCAATTTTCCCATCCCAGTTGATGTCTGGATTATCCGTCTGAAAGATTAGTTGGCCCCAACGGTTAAATAATTTAAAATCAATCCGCTCCACAAACTGATACGGAAAAGGCTGGAGCTGGTCGTTTATCCCGTCACCGTCGGGGGTGAATACATTCGGTATTTCATAGTTGAAACACTCATCCAGACAAATGCTTGCCGAAGGAAGGCTTTTATTGTTGGCTGAGTCTACTGCTATAATATAATAGCAAGCTGCAAGTGTAGATTCCGGAGCATGCAGGTACGACATGTTGAGGGTGCTGTCGAGCAGTATATGAGCAGATGCCAGTTCTGCTGTATAGAAAATATAATATTTCACAATATCTTCAGCACACAGTTCATCCGGCAGGGTCCAGCTTAAAAAGTTGTAAGCGCTATCGCACTTCGAATATGCAGATAAAACCGGAGAACAGGGGGGCACATTGTCTACCGGCGTTCCGCAGGCAATGTGTGAAATGTTTTCTGTGAGATATTCAATTTCATTTATGTAGCGTTTTCCTTTTGTAATTATCTGGTAGCATTGTTCCTCACCATTTCGGAGGTTTGTGTCGGAGTAAAAATCGTTTTCGGTCGAATGGATGGAATCGAACGACTCCGATACTTTGTTATATCGGTAAACTGTGTTCTCATAGTTCAGCCAGGGAACATTTCTGATGAATTGCAGGTCAAGGGTGTTGTCGGATTCAGTAAGCTCCGGATAAAGAGTGGAGGCGATCTCAGGCTTCCCAATTTTAAACCTGTTTCCCGGGGTATCGTTATACAGTTCCACTGAATAGGAATAGGGAAAATATTCTGTGTTTAGGTTTTTGTCAATATAAAAAGTGTCGTTCAGATTGCTTGTAGTGAAGCGATGGATTTCAGCCAGATTTATCCCGAAAAGATTGTTGGCTCTGTAGATTATATATTCGTAGGGTCCGTTAGCAGGTATTGTGTCTAAATCCAGGGGCTTAGCCCATGCAAGAAACACCTCTCCGGAAACAGGGTTGGGTTTAATAACCGAGGTGTTCAGTATAAGGGGGGATCCGGGAATCAGTATAGTACAAACCTCTTGGGAAGGAATACTCTCAGCTCCGTCGGGGTAGACACCCACCACCCGATAACAGTAATCGGTTCCCTGCGCAAGACCTTTGCCTTTGTTGTCGTCGATAAAAATACTGTCGTTGCCGGATGAGGTTTTTCCCACGAGCAAAAAGCCTGTAAAACCGGGAATGCCATAGGTGCAACTATCGGGAATATAACCGCTTGGTCCCGTTCTTCGGTAGATATTGTAATACTGGACGTTTTCGCATTCACCGGATTTCCATTGAACCCGCACCAGGCTGCTGGCCGGAACCAAACCTGGATTTTGAGGCGGAGGACCCATAACATTGATGTCCAAATTATCGATATCGATCAAGGAAAGTTTGCTGTTGACATCATTGGTTTTAACCAAAACACTGTAAGGTTGGATTCTAACATTGGAGCAGTTGGTCTTCCAGCTGAAACGAGTGGAAATTTCACCGGGGATATCGGTAATTATGGAATCTTCAGCCGGGTTTCCTTCAACAACATAAGGTCCGCCGGTTATGAAATGCTGCATACGGTCGGCATTCTCATCCCGGCTTCTGATATCATAAGTTATCTCGCTTCCGGCAATTACGCAAAGCTTGGGCAAGCTGTCGTTTACGGGAGGGAGATTGGTTGTTCTGTATACCTCCACCTGCATATCCCTAACAATATTGCCGATTTTAAACCCTTTCCTCCACTCTTCAATATTCATGGCAATGTTGTAGATCCCGGTATCAATAGGTGCATCCCAAACCAAATCGCCCGTTATCGGATTTACATAAAGGGTATCACTTGAGCGGGGATAAGTATAGCCCGGAATAGGTTCGCCATTTTGCTGGGTGCATATGGTGAGGGAATAAGAAATACTGTCGCCATCGGCATCATAGGCAGCGGGATTGTGAATAAAGGTTTGAAACAGCCCGGCTTTGTCGAAAGGAGGATTCAACAAAACGGGGGTGCTGTTTTGACCGATTTGCGGATTTATGCTGATGGTGGTTTTAATTGAGAAAATCACATTAACCGAGTTGGGTATGTTTTTGACCCCAAAATTACGATTCGGGTCCTGCACCACGATAGTAAAAGTTCCTGGTCCCGGGAATGTGTGCTGACTTACATAAACGTTCCTTCGGTAGTCGTTAGGCAGGTTGAGAATCTGTACCCTTGAAGCAATTGAGGTACTGTTATCACCCCATTGAACCTCTAGCTCAGGCCGATCGGCACCGGAGAGAGTGTAGGTGTATGTTGTAATTGTTATTTCGTAAGTCAGATCATTGATTTGTTTCAATGTGATTTCTCCTGCGCGATTATGCGTGGCAAAAAGCATCAAAGTATTTATACACAGCATTAGGCCGAGTAGAATCAAGTGTTTCAATAGCGCAGAAATGTTATTCATCTATTTATTCAAATCAATTTCAATTTCAACTTCTCTCCGGTTAAACCGATATCCGGTTTCCTTGCCTTTCCAGTTAAGAATCACCAGGTTTGTCTGGTCGTCCCAAAGATCAAGCATCAAGGTGTTTTTAATCCTAAGCTTGGTTAGGTTCGTAAAATTCTCAGCATGGAAGTATACCCAGATAGCATCTTCGTTTATTTCGGTTGTTTTAAAAACAAGTTTAAGCGTTTTACCCTGACCCGATTCAATTTGAAAGCATGAATTAATATACTTGCTGATTATCTCACTATGTGTTTTTTCATTTGCTCTGTCCATTGGGATACTAATCTGGTAATTGTTTTTTAGGGCCAAAGCAAAATCGTCCTTGAACAACTTTACCGATACAATATTTTCAGTGCCGTTCAGTTCAACATTACAAACAGAAACATGAATAGGATGATAGGCGGGGCCTGCCATGCTCGAAAAAAATACAAACAGAATAAAAATTAAAAAGTTCACCTTATTACTTTTGCTCAAAATTACAATAAAATACTTATTTTGACACCAAAATCACTGTATGTCTGAATTTCAACTCTATCTAAAACTTGGTATTGAGCACATTGCCGATCTTCAAAGTTACGATCATATACTGTTTATTATTTCATTATGTGTTGTTTATCCAATTAAGTACTGGCTAAAGATATTAATTCTCATAACGGCATTTACCATTGGGCATAGCCTAACCCTTGCCTTGGCCACCTTGAAATTGATAACAATTAATACAGACCTTATCGAATTCCTGATTCCTGCCACGATTTTTTTGACGGCAGCTATGAATCTCCTACAAAAATCGGACAATTTCAATAGCAACCTGCACAAATATAAATATCTGGCTGCGCTGTTTTTCGGGCTCATACATGGGATGGGCTTCTCAAACTATCTTTCGAGCATGCTTGGAGCCTCGGGAAACCTTGTCGCACCCTTGTTCTCATTTAACATAGGAATTGAAATAGGCCAAATTATTATAGTACTTATAATAACAGCTCTTTCCTTACTGGTGGTCGACCTTCTCAGAGTCAAACGTCGGGAATGGATTCTGATATGGTCGGGCGTAGCACTTGGGGTATCAGCGGTTCTGATGATCGACCGGTTTCCCTGGTAAATCTTTTACCTTTTGGCAGAGGTTGGATACAGTTGATATCTCAATATGTGAAGCGCCGTGAGGCCTTCCGAAATTTCCTCCCAATACCACAATGATATCTGTTTCCTTAAGATCATCTTTCTTGATCAGCTTTTTCAGTGCTTGCTGAATGAATATTTCATCTGAATCCTGAGGTTCGATATATGAGGGGAATATTCCAAATGACAGACTTAAGAGCCGAACCGTTTTTTTGTCGTAACACATTGCGTAAATCGGCTTTCTTCCTCTGAATCCTGCCATATTCCTAATGGTTCTACCGGTTGTGGTGTCGGCAATGATGGCTTTGGCATTGAGTTGAATACTTGCTTCAACAGCCGACCTGCTCAGGTAAGCAGAAATTGCAGTGCTCATGGTTACAGTAGGCACATCATGTATGTCGTTACGGCTTTTTTCAACCTCCTTGGCAACTTTTGCCATGGTTTCAACTGCTTCAACCGGATATTTCCCGCTGGCTGTTTCTCCGCTAAGCATGATTGCATCGGTTTTGCTGTATATTGCGTTTGCTATGTCGCTCACCTCGGCTCTTGTGGGACGAGGCTCAGTGATCATTGAATGCAGCATCTGGGTGGCAATAATAACCGGTTTCCGGCTTTCAATGCATTTGTTGACAAGCATTTTTTGTATGCCGGGGATTTTCTCGTAGGGGATTTCTATGGCAAGGTCACCTCGTGCAACCATTATACCATAAACATGTTCCAGAATTTCGTCAACGTTTTTTACACCTTCCTGGTTTTCGATCTTGGCAATAATTTTTATGTTGCTCTTATGCTTGTCAAGGATTTTTTGAACCTCCAGTACGTCCTCCTTATTGCGGACAAAGGAGTGAGCAATAAAGTCGAGATCGTTCTTTGCTGCAAATTCAATATACTCGCGGTCTTTATCAGTTACCGAAGGCAATTTGAAACTCACACCCGGAACATTCACCGATTTTTTTCCCTTGATGACTCCATTATTTAGGGCCTTGCAAACCAGGAAATCTTTTTTCACCTCAACTACTTCAAGTTCCAACTGGCCGTCGTCGATAAGAATACGGTCGTATTTCTTCATTCCATTGGCAAATCCATCATAATTTACATAAATCATTTTTGAGGAGCTGATGCCTTTTTCCCGTCCTGTCAGCTTTATCTCGTCACCCATAGTAACATTAATATCGGCTTCAGCTTTGGTTGTGCGTATTTCCGGACCTTTGGTGTCGAGAAGCAAAGCGATTTTATCCGATACCTTGCGAACGTTTTCGATAATACGAAGGGTGTCCTCAGGTGACTGATGAGCAGTGTTCAGTCGAACAACGTTCATTCCGGCTTTATATAATTTTGTAATAAACTCTACTTCGCAATTAAGGTCGGATATGGTTGCAATAATTTTGGTTTTCCTCTTCATATAGATTCTTTTGATTTACCTGATTTTGTGCCAAAGCTAAATATTTGTTATACTTTCGCCTATCCAAAGGCTAAAAAATTTGCAAATATATTCAAAACAGATTTAAGTCGTTAGGGTAATGATCTAAAAGTTTGAGTTTTTATGGAATGGAACGATTATATAAAGGATTTCTCTGCTTTCTTAAAATTGGAAAAATCACTTTCTAAAAATTCAGTTGTTGCGTATAACACTGATATTCTTAAACTTGTTCAATATCTTGAATACAAATCCCTCGACGTGAATCCGGATCAGGTTAATGCTGCGCACATAAGCGGTATGCTGCAATGGATTAATGAGCTTGGAGCAAGCCCCCGCACACAGGCACGCGTTGTTTCGGGAATAAAGGCCTTTTACAGATTTCTGATAATCGAGGAAAAAATAGCCGTTGATCCAACTGAATTAATCGAAACTCCTAAGATTGGACGCAAGCTTCCTGATGTTCTCAGTGTTGAGGAGATCGACAAGTTGATTACGGGTATAGACCTGAGCAAGGCTGAGGGACATCGCAACCGCACAATTCTCGAAGTTTTATATAGTTGCGGCCTACGGGTTTCGGAACTCACCGAATTAAAGATTTCGAATTTGTATCTCGATAAAGGATTTATCAGGGTTATTGGGAAGGGGGATAAAGAACGGCTTGTCCCTATTGGTGGAAAAGCAATAAGGGAAATCAATAATTATCTCCCTGACAGGAATAGCCTGCCTGAAATTCAAAAGGATAGTAATGATATTCTTTTTTTGAACCGCAGAGGAAAAAAACTTACTCGTGTAATGATTTTTACCATCATCAAAGACCTTGCAAAACAAACTGGGCTAAAAAAACATGTCAGTCCGCATACTTTCCGGCACTCTTTTGCTACGCATCTTATCGAGGGAGGGGCTGATCTGAGGGCTGTACAAGAGATGCTTGGACATGAGAGCATTCTTACAACGGAAATTTACACACACCTCGACAGGGAATATCTCCGGAACACTATTATTAGTTTTCACCCGAGATCTCGGTGAAAATCGGTCTTGCTCCCCTTAATTTAGAATTATTTTAAATAATTTTTGAATACATTTGTACACTAAAAATTAGCTTAGATTAATTGTTTAAACAAATTAAAAGAAAGGATAATAAAATGTCACAAGTGAAACGCGTCTATACCTTTGGGAACAAGAAGGCCGAAGGTAAAGCTGACATGAAGAATCTGCTTGGTGGTAAAGGTGCCAACCTGGCCGAAATGAATCTAATCGGCGTTCCCGTTCCTCCGGGATTTACTATTACCACTGAAGTTTGCGCAGAATACAACAAACTTGGCCAGGCTAAGGTAGTTGAGCTTATTAAAGCGGAGGTTCAGGCAGCAGTTAATAACATTGAAAGCATTATGAACACCAAGTTCGGAAGCAATGAAAACCCTTGTCTGGTTTCAGTCAGATCAGGCGCTCGTGCTTCCATGCCAGGTATGATGGACACTGTTCTAAACCTGGGAATGAATGATGCTGCTGTTGAGGGCCTTGTGAACAAAACCGGTAATGCCCGTTTCGCATGGGATTCTTACAGACGTTTTGTTCAGATGTATGGTGATGTTGTTCTTGGAATGAAACCCGTTTCCAAAGAAGATCCGGATCCTTTCGAAGAGATAATTGACCACATGAAAGAGCAAAAAGGTGTTGAAGACGATACCGACCTTGCTGTAGAGGATCTTAAAGAACTTGTAAAACGTTTCAAAGCAGCTGTGAAAAACCAAACCGGAAAAGATTTTCCTTCCGATCCCTGGGAACAATTATGGGGAGCTGTTTGTGCTGTTTTCGACAGTTGGATGAATGAAAGAGCGATATACTACCGATCGTTGAACAATATTCCCGAAGAGTGGGGAACCGCTGTGACTGTTCAGGCAATGGTTTTTGGAAATATGGGCAGCAACTCGGGTACCGGAGTCTGCTTTTCGAGAGACGCAGCAACCGGCGAAAATATTTTCAACGGCGAATACCTTATCAATGCACAGGGTGAGGATGTTGTTGCGGGTATCAGAACTCCACAGCAGATTACCAAAGAAGGTTCAATCCGTTGGGCTGCACTCGCACTCGTTTCTGAAAGTGAAAGAGCTTCAAAGTTCCCATCTCTGGAAGAAATCATGCCTGATGTTTACAAAGAACTTTTTGAAACACAGCATAAATTGGAGATGCATTACAAAGACATGCAGGACATGGAATTTACCATGCAAGACGGTATGCTTTGGTTGTTGCAGACGCGTAATGGAAAACGCACAGGTGCTGCTATGGTAAAAATTGCCATGGACATGCTCAGAGAAGGCTCAATTGATGAGAAGAAAGCACTGAACCGTTGTGAAGCCGGTAAACTTGATGAGCTGCTACATCCGGTTTTTGAAAAAACAGCTATTAAGAATGCAGTTGTTCTTGCAAAAGGACTTCCCGCTTCTCCAGGTGCTGCTACAGGAAGAATCGTATTTTTTGCTGATGAGGTAGAAGAATTCTCCTCAAAAGGTGAAAAAGTAGTTTTGGTACGTATAGAAACATCCCCTGAAGACCTTAAAGGTATGAACCTTGCTCAGGGTATCCTTACAGCCAGAGGCGGAATGACCTCCCACGCAGCCGTTGTTGCAAGAGGAATGGGTAAATGCTGTGTTTCTGGCGCTGGCGCTGTGAAAATCAATTACAAAACCAGAACTATGGTTTGTGATGGCAAGACTTTGAAAGAAGGTGATTGGATTTCGCTTAACGGCTCAACCGGAGAAGTTTACGAAGGAAAAATCGGGACTATTGATCCTGAAATGAGTGGAGACTTTGGCGAACTAATGATTCTGGCTGACAAATACGCCACCATGAAGGTGCGTACCAACGCCGACACCCCCAATGATTCAATTATTGCAAGAAACTTTGGAGCACAGGGAATCGGACTTTGCCGTACCGAACATATGTTCTTTGAAGGTGATCGTATCAAGCCAATGCGCGAAATGATTCTTGCAACTGACGAGGCTGGAAGAAGAAAAGCACTGGTTAAACTGCTTCCCATTCAGAGAGCTGATTTCGAAGGTATCTTTGAGGCTATGAAGGGCTTGCCAGTTACCGTTCGTCTTCTGGATCCACCTCTTCATGAATTTGTTCCTCACGAAGAAGAAAACCAGAAGCAAATGGCTAAAGAATTAGGCATTACTCCTGAAGAAGTGAAGCAAAAAGTAGATGACCTTGCTGAATTCAATCCGATGTTGGGCCACAGAGGTTGCCGCTTAGGAAATACTTATCCTGAAATCACAGAGATGCAGGCAAGAGCTATCATCGAAGCTGCCATTAATCTTAAGAAAAAAGGTATTGAGACAATTCCTGAAATCATGGTGCCACTTATCGGAACGCTCAAGGAATATGAGCTTCAGGAGAAAATTATCAGGGAAACTGCTGAAAAGGTATTTGCCGAGACCGGACAGAAAGTTGAATATTTGGTGGGAACTATGATTGAGATCCCCAGAGCTGCCCTTACTGCCGATTTGATTGCGGGAAAAGCAGAGTTCTTCTCCTTCGGTACGAACGATCTTACCCAAATGACTTTTGGTTACTCCAGAGACGACGCAGGAAAATTCCTTCCCGTGTATCTGCAGAAAGGCCTGTTGAAAAACGATCCTTTCCAGATTCTCGATCGCGAAGGCGTTGGACAGCTGGTCGACATGGCAACCAAAAAAGGTCGTGGCGTGAATCCCAAACTTAAAGTTGGTATCTGCGGTGAACATGGTGGTGAGCCCAGTTCAGTGGAGTTCTGCCATATGGTTGGAATGAACTATGTTAGTTGTTCCCCGTTCCGCGTGCCTATCGCAAGATTGGCTGCTGCGCAGGCTGCAATTAATAATTAGCATTTTTAGCGCCCGCAATGTTTTGTAGGCCTGAGATTTGAATAATTAAGTAGCGTTACATTGTTTTGTAACGCTACTTTTTTTATGTCGTTTAACATAAAAGGCTTATATTTGTTGTGAAAAAAATAACAAAATTATATTCAGAATGAAAATACCAGATTTAAGTATTTACGGAATCAATGACTCCAAAGAAATATTTTACAATCCTTCATACGAAGTATTATTCAAACACGAAACGGATTCCTCCCTTCAGGGTTTTGAAAAGGGGATTTTGACAGATACAGGTGCCGTTGCTGTTAAAACTGGGGTTTTTACGGGTCGATCCCCAAAAGATAAATTTTTTGTGAGGGATAATCAAACGGAAAAAACCTTATGGTGGGATGGCGTTATAAATTGTCCGGTTGCATTGGACACATGGGCTGATTGCAAAAAGCTTGTCACAAAGAGATTATCTTCACAAAAGCTATATGTTGTTGATGTGTTTTGCGGAACCAATCCCAATTCACGGATGAAGGTTCGGTTTATCATGGAAGTCGCATGGCAGGCTCATTTTGTCACGAACATGTTTATTCGACCAAGTCTTTACGAACTGGAGAGATTTGGGGAGCCCGACTTTGTTGTAATGAACGGCTCAAAGGTAACTGACCCGGATTGGGAAAAACATGGTTTGAACTCAGAGGTTTTTGTTTTATTCAATCTCACAGAGAAAACAGCTGTTATTGGCGGTACCTGGTATGGTGGTGAGATGAAAAAAGGAATTTTCTCATTAATGAATTATTATCTGCCTCAACGTGGAATTGCCTCTATGCATTGTTCTGCCAATGTGGGTGAAAAAGGAGATGTGGCAATCTTTTTTGGACTTTCGGGAACCGGCAAAACAACACTTTCAGCCGATCCGAAACGTTATCTTATCGGGGATGACGAGCACGGTTGGGACGACCAGGGCGTTTTCAACTTCGAAGGAGGATGCTATGCAAAGACAATTAAGTTGAGTCAGGAAAACGAACCCGATATTTGGAACGCAATTCAACACAATGCGCTTCTCGAGAACGTTTCGGTCCTTGAGGATGGGTCAATTGATTTTAACGATTCTACGGTTACGGAAAACACCAGGGTTTCTTATCCCATTTTCCATATTAACAAAATCGTTTTGCCCTCCAAAGCAGGACATGCCAACAAAATTATTTATCTCTCGGCTGATGCTTATGGTGTTTTACCTCCGGTGTCTATTCTCGATCGCGACCAAGCCCAGTATCACTTCCTTTGCGGATACACATCGAAGTTGGCGGGAACCGAACGTGGAATCACTGAGCCCGTACCCTCGTTTTCACCGGCCTTTGGGGAGGCTTTTCTGACACTGCACCCAACAACCTACGCATCAGTTCTTGCCAGCAAGATGGATCAGCACGGGGCAAAGGCATACCTTGTGAATACAGGTTGGAACGGCACAGGTAAACGCATTTCCATCAAGGATACACGTGCTATAATCGATGCGATTCTTGATGGCTCAATAGAGAAGGCTACAACCAAGCATATTCCTATTATAAATCTTACTATTCCTGAAAAGTTGAATAATGTAAGTGATGGGATACTTGATCCCCGTGAGACCTATACAGAGGTTTCTGAATGGGAAACCAGGGCCAAAAACCTTTCGGCCAGATATCTAAAATACTTTAAACAGTTTACAGATACTGAAGCAGGCAGGGCACTTGTAAAAGCAGGCCCACAGATTTGATGAGAAGTTTTGCGAAATTCACCCATTTCGAGGGATCTGAGAAATAGCTTCTTTTTGTTCGGGTGAAGTATGTGATATGTAAATTACTTATAGTTAATGGCTTAGTTGTTCGTTTCGGACGAAATGACTAAGCCATTGCTTTTTATTCAAATTAGTTAACTTTGAACCCTCAAATTCTAAAGAATGGAACATTTTATAGATTTCTTCATAATGCTGGTTCTTGCCTATCTGATAGGAGCTATTCCAACTTCAATATGGGTGGGTAAGATTTTCTACCGGATTGATATTCGCGAATTTGGAAGTGGAAATGCAGGAGCCTCCAATGCTATCCGGGTTTTTGGACCAGTGGTTGGGATTTTTGTCCTTGTCGTGGATATGTTTAAGGGTTTTGCAGCAGTTTATCTTGTTCATTTTTATTCCTTTGTGCACAAGGGTACCCCGGAGTTTGTCAATATCCAGATAATTTTAGGCATCGCAGCTGTGCTGGGCCATATTTATCCTGTTTATGCGGGATTTCGTGGAGGAAAAGGTGTGGCAACGGTTTTTGGCGTGCTCATTGGCCTTCATCCTTTGGCAACCCTTTGTGCAGCGGGAGTTTTCCTTATAGGCTTTTTCACCACCCGCTTTTCTTCAGTAGGTTCAATACTTGCAGGTTTGTCTTTTCCCATTTGGATTATCTTGGTTTTTCATACTCCTTACCTGCATCTGAAGATATTCTCGGGAATGGTGTCTGCTTTGATAATTTTCACTCATAGAAAAAATATTATCCGGCTTTGGAATGGTCAGGAAAATAAAACGAACTTCTCTTCAAAATCCAAAAGAAGCAATTAAAAGAGCGAATTGAGGATAAGACAAAAATTATAGTCCCGTCTCATAGACGTTTTGTGGGCTCAAACACGAAAGCTTTAATCAGGCAAACCCAGACCCTGGAAATGCTATTGCCCTGACAGTCTGATCTCATTCTTTTCCGGATCCGATTATTTTCTATACATTTTGGAATTCCCCTTCCAGACTCTCCATAAGTTCTTTTGAGGTAATAGCTCTGCGCATTTCACTGCTTTGAGCCAGGGAAATCTTGCCGGTTTCCTCTGAGACCACTATTACCAAAGAATCGGTTACCTCGGTGATTCCCATAGCAGCGCGATGCCGCAGGCCATAATCGGGGGGCAGATCAGGGTTGTCGGTTACCGGCAACACAACCCTTGCAGCAAATATTTTTTCCTTATCGATAATTATTGCCCCGTCGTGAAGAGGGCTCAGCTTGTTAAATATGCTGATGATAAGCCTGCTGGAAGTGTTTGCCTCAAGAATGTCACCTGCTTGTGCGTACATCTCAAGGTTCGATTTTCTCCTGATCACAATTAGTGCGCCGGTTTTTGAGTTCGATAGGTTTATGACTGCTTTTACAATGGATTTGATTCTGAGACGTGGCCTGGTATCCATTTCCATTTTAAAAAACCCCTCAAGCCTCAGTCTGTTTTTGCTGATGTAGCGGGTCCCTATCATAATAAGAAATCTCCGTATCTCCTGCTGAAACACAATGATAAGCGCAATTACCCCAACTCCGATTACCTGCCCGATAATGTTGCTTAAAAGCTCCATTTTGAGCATTTTTACCAATCCCCAAAAAACATATATAATAATTACAGCCAAAATAATATTTAAGGCAACAGTTCCCCTTACTAACATATACAACTGGTACAACAATATTGCTACCAGAATAATATCGAGGATATCAAGAATGCGCAGATGGATGAACAAATTCAGCACTGTGATTTTATATTTAGCACAAAATTAGAAAAATCATTTACATTTCTATAGCAAAGCGCTTTCCCTAAGTTTGCAGAAAAGATTTCTTGTCTCAACAGCTTCCTTAACATCATGAACCCTTAAAATGGAACTGCCCTGAACCAATGCAAACATATTCAAAGCTGTGGTTCCGTTTAAGGCATTATCAGAGTCAATATTTAAAAAGCCGGATATCATGGACTTTCTTGAAAGCCCTGCAAGAATTGGCAATTCAAGCGAGCGGAACACATTTAGGTGGGCCAATAGCTGATAATTGTGTTCAACTGTTTTCCCAAATCCGAAGCCGGGATCCACAACGATGTCGACAACTCCTTTTTTTCTAAGACTTGCGACTTTATTGGCAAGAAAGAAAAGAATATCGTCTACAACGTCATGATAGTGCGGGTTTTTTTGCATGGTTGAGGGATTGCCTTGCATATGCATGATAATATAGGGCACGTTCAGCTCGGCAATAACATCGA
>JAIFNN010000002.1 GCA_020047715.1 Bacteroidota bacterium
TAAAGAGGCTCAAATACTTAGCGTTATAAATTTGTACTTATTCAATACTAAAACTCAATTCAAAACGATGAGGCTTTCTTTTGAATTATTTTTATATGCAATATAGTTAAAAACTAATATAATGAGCATAAACTGCTGTCAAATCACATAAATAGTTCTAAAAACCAGCAATCACGCGGAGTTTAATTTCAAATTCAGGTAAAAACGCCTGGTTAAAAACAAGTGTGGTTTAACCTAAATCAGGTGTTTTCATCCGATTGCTTTGGTTGTCGATGAACTATTTTTGTGGGATGCAGAGTTTTTTATGGCTCTAAATAAGGGAGGACTATGAATTTCAGAAAGATAATTCTTACTGTCACCGGCATGCTGATTCTCAGTTTTGCCTCTGCCCAATATCTGGGCATGGAACTAAAAAGATTGGGGGGAAGCATCAAGTGGGATTGCCTCTGCCCGTTTGTTCTGACCTATAGCGATGAAGACAAGGCGGTTTTTGAGTTTGCAGATGAGATTGGGGTTACTTCAATGACTTTTTATTTCAACAGCCGCAAAAAATGTTTTGGCTATATGGTTTCCTATCACAAGAGTTTTGATGAAACAATTAATGGTTTTATTGAAACTAATTTTGAATTTAAGCCCGAAGATGACATGTATGAAAACAAAAAAAGTTATCTTTTTTACGAGGCTACCAATGAACGGAAAATGATTCACGTGCTGTCGAAATTCCATACTTCGAATTAATCAAGGCTTAGATTAAGGCTAAGGTTGAGGTTAAGGTTAAGATTCTCAACCTTAACCTCAACCTCAACCTCAACCTCAACATTATCCTCAATTCCGACTTTTACCTTAATTACATTAAAACTGAATTACAAAAAGGATTTAACATAAACCGGGAAATTGACGTTCGGACCAAATTTTATTTATATTATTGTATGTTAAAATCACCTTAATTCCAGAATATTCGATTTCGCATATGGACACCAATCCCCCTAAAACAGCAACCATATTGATTGTTGATAATGATTTGTCGGTTTGCAAATTATTTGAGGTGTTCCTTGAAATAGAAGGCTATAAGCCCATTATTGCTACTTCCGGGGCTATTGCCCTTGAAATGGCTAAATCAAACGACATAGATCTGATATTGCTTGATGTAATGATGCCCGAAATGGACGGGTTTGAAGTGTGCTCGCGTTTGCAGGCTGATCCCGCTCAGAAGAAAGTCCCTATTATTTTCGTGACTGCCAAAGACGATACGGAGAGTTATATCAGGGGATTTGAACTCGGGGCAATAGATTATCTGAACAAGCCCATAAACAGACTTGAACTAACCGTTAAAATTCGAAATTACCTTAACCTGTCGTGGAATGAGGCTCGCCTGAAAGAGAGTGAACTTAGGTACAAGAGCATCGTTGAAGACCAAACTGAGTTAATCATACGGTTCCTTCCCGACGGCACAATTTCTTTTGTGAACAATGCCTTTTGCAACTATGTGAATAAGCGCTCGGAAGAATTGTTGGGAATAAGTCTACACAGTAAGCCCATTCAATCGCCTCTCTCTTATATTTTGCCGGAACTTGAATCTCTTACAAAGGAAAACCCGGTGCGGAGTGGCCGGCGTCGCATCATTTTCTCTGAAGGTCGAACCTCCTGGCTGGAATGGGTCGATAGGGCACTATTCGACGGAACCGACCAGCTGATCGAGTATCAGTGTGTAGGTAGGGATATTACGGTTCAAAAGAAGTATGAGGATGTTATTCACCTTGTAGCCGACGAAACAAGTGGTATAATAGGAGAACTCTTTTTTGATGTGCTGTTGACCAACATTGCCAAGATTTTAAATGTCGATTACGCAATCCTTGGCAGGTTCAGCAATCGAAACAACGCGGTAATTAACACGTTTTCAGCATGTAAAAACGGTTTCATAATCGATGATTTCGAACTTAGTTTTGAAAACACTGTTTTCAAAGATCAAATTTCCAAGGAAATCCTCTTATACCAAGGTGAGGAAAACAGTGATGAAAATGAGGTTATTACTGTTTTGGGTGAAGAAGTCAGGAGTTTTGCCAGCGTACCTCTATTTGATAAAAACCAGGATGCAATTGGGGTATTGGTAATCCTTACAAAGAAAGCCCTGCAACTCCCCGATTTGGTTATTGACCTTATTAAGATTTTCTCGATTCGCGCTGCAACCGAGCTGGAAAGAAGTATTTCGGACAAAAAGATCCAGGAAAGCGAGAAGAAATTCAAGAATATTTTTCAGAGCAGTGCCGACAGCATAGTAATTACCAACTTCGAGCATGAGATAATTGAGGCTAACGAGACATTTCATAAACGCTTTGGATTGAACGGTGAAAAGGCATATCTCATCGGCTTCATGCATCATAACGATAAAGCCAAATATGAGAGCAGCTTTGTTGAGCTGCTCCAGTCAGAGAAAGTTTATAATCCTATTGAAATCAAAATGCTTAATCCGAAGTTGGAAATCCGCATTTATGAAATCATTAGCAAGGTAATCGAATACCAGGGCGACAAATCGGTTTTGTCGATTCTGAGAGATATTACCGAGCGGAAAGAAATGCAGCTGCAGATCTTAAACACGATTATTGATACGGAAGAGAAGGAGAGAAAACGCTTTTCCCAAGATCTGCACGATGGGCTTGGCCCCTTGCTCTCTACCATAAAACTGTATAACAGGTCTATTTTGTCTGCAAAAAATGAGGAGAATAAAGCCATCGCTATCGAGAAATCAATTCAAACAATCGACGAGGCTATCTCAAGCATCAAGGAAATTGCCAATAATATCAGCCCACATGTCCTAAGAGATTTCGGTTTGGTGGTTGCTATAAATTCATACATTAACAAATTTAACGATTCAAATAATCTCAATATCTGTTTTCAGCATGATATCGACCAACGATTTGACACGAAAATTGAAACTTCCCTGTTTCGAATTATTATTGAATTGATTAACAACACCTACAAGCATGCCTATGCGAACAACATTATTATTGGGTTGGATTATTCCGACGGACTAATAGCCGCAAGCTATGCAGATGACGGAATAGGGTGTGATTTGACAAGTATTATGGCAAAGTCGACCGGACATGGCATTTCAAATATAGTGAACCGTACAAAATCATTAAATGGTGAGATTGACTTTAAAACAACAATTGATATGGGCTTTTTTGTGAAAATTAACATTCCGGTTGAAGTTGAAGTTTAGTAATTTTGCGACACAAAAATATTTTTTGCTATGGAAATGAAAAAGAGTAGAATAATTTTGGTTGATGACCACAAACTTTTTCGCGATGGTTTGAAATTTGTGATAATGCAAATGGATAATTTGGAAGTGGTTGCTGAGGCTTCGAACGGGAAAGAGTTTCTCGAACTCCTCGATCATCATGAGGCGGATCTGGTGCTGATGGATATTTCAATGCCCGAACTCAATGGCATTGAGGCAACCCGGCAGGCAATGGCCAAATACCCGAAATTGAAGATTCTTGCCCTTTCCATGTTTTGCGACGAAGAGTATTATTATCAGATGATTCAGTCGGGAGTTATGGGCTTTGTGTTAAAGGAGTCAGGCAAAAACGAGCTTGAAGAAGCCATCACAACTGTGCTTAGCGGGGAAAGTTTCTTTTCGCAAAAACTGCTTCGGGACATAATTATCAATATAAACAGCCCCAAACAGAAACTCAAGTCTCAAACGGAAGAAAGTATTGTATTAACAAAACGCGAAAGCGAAGTCTTAAAACTGATCTGCGAAGGCATGTCAAATTCGCAAATAGCCGAAAAACTTTTCATTAGCCTGCGCACAGTGGAAGGGCATAAATCCAACCTAATCAGCAAAACGGGAGTAAAAAATTCCATCAGCCTGGTAATGTATGCGCTTAAGCATAAACTCGATGATGTTTAATTCGGAAAACACAAAAAAACAATCGGAATAACCAAAGCCGGAACGGGATCGTTTCCCCAAATAAAGAGCACGTAAAAATCCCCGGCGAAACCACGTAAATATACCTGTTAAACATAGGTGTTTTTATCCTGTAATCGGGTAGTAACCCTCATAGAACTGCCAACGATTGGTAATATTTTTGAATAGAATAATATTATCAAAAGACAAGTCTAATGAGTGGGAATGGTAAAGCTGCTGTAAGCTATTGTTTAGGGGCAATCGGGGGGCGTTTTGGGAAAATTCCCAATCTGAAACCGCTTGGCTTTTTTCTCGTTTTGACTTTTATCTTGCCAAAAGCATTTTCCCAATGCAATGCCCTTATTGGAACAAATATCGACCCGGCTGAGGGCTGCACCAATCTGGGAATTCAGTTCAGCGATTTAAGTACGGGTGTGGTTTCCCGAACCTGGGACTTTGGCGACGGCTCACCAACTGTGGTTGCGCAAAATCCGTCACATAGTTTCACTGCGGGGAACAAGGATACAACTTTTACTGTAAAACTCACAATTACCTGTGCTTCAGGTTCCAGCTCAACAACAAAGAACATACGGGTTTTTGCAAAGCCAATAGTTGGTTTTACCTTGAATAAGCCCTCGGTTTGCGCGATTACGGATTCAATATGCCTGGACAATAAATCAATATATTCCCCAAACTATTCCTATCTATGGAACTTTGGCGACGGAACCATTTCAGAGAAATACCAGCCCTGCAAGACTTATTCTACTCCGGGCACTTATGATATAAGTTTGCAGGTAATAAATGAAAGGGGATGTCTTGGCACGCTCACAAGTGAAGATATTGTTACCGTGGAGCGAATTCCCAGTACGGCTTTCAGTGTGAATGCCTTCTCGGGCTGCCGGCCTTTTAATGTTGTCTTTACAAATAATACCGATACGGTTGGAAACGACTACTCCGACTGGTTATGGGATTTCGGCGATGGGGAGCCCGCATTTGTCGGGTTTACTCCACCCACTCATACCTATACCGATCCGGGGGAATACACGGTTACCCTTGGTACCACTAATTCGCTCGGGTGCTATAACTTTTCCACCCAGAAAATCACCGTGAAGCCTGCGCCGGTTGCCTCGTTTATAGCATCCACCCCGGTTTGCCAAAACGAAAACCTTCTGGTGCAATACAACGGATCCTACAATTCTGCCCCAACGTTCAAATGGAGCTTCGACTCAGCCTTTTATGTCTCAGGCGCAGGAGAGGGCCCATACTTGGTGCGCTGGAAAGAACCGGGAAACAAAACTATTAACCTTACAGTTATCGAAGATGAATGTTCCTCATCGGTTTCAGGAAAAATCCAGGTAAACCCCATAACCAAGGTGGAATTGTCTGTATCGGCCGATCTGGATACGATTTGCTCCGGCGAAGCCGTGACCTTTACAGCCTCGCCCTCAAATTTCGCGAATTATGTTTTTTATGTCAACGCGGGAATTGTTCAGCAATCAAATACCAATACCTATATCGGGACCGGCTTGCACAACAACGACAAAATTTATGTAAAGATTACCGACCTGAATGGCTGTACTGAAATTGTCAGTGATACCATGACGCTCACCGTCTTCGAATCCCCGGTTATCAGTATTACCAGCTCCACTCTGAACGACACAATCTGTTTCGCCGAAAATCTCACCGTTACGGCTTTACCTGACGGATTTGACGAGTATAGTTTTTATGTGGGGAATACCTTAATTAAAACGGGGGTTGAAAACACCTTCAGTATTTCGACCCTTCTTGACAAGGAAAGAATTTACGCAACGGCAAAAAGTGGTATTTGCTATAGTGGCAACAGCAACAATATTATTACAACCGTAAAAGATGTTCTTCCGGCTCCACAAGTATTTTGCGGGAGCACAACCACAGGTTCTATTGAATTTCAGTGGGATGAAGTGCCTGATGCGGTTGCCTATGAAATCAGTCTTGATAACGCTGCCTTTGTTACCCCAAACTCCGGCGCTCAGGGCCTCACTCACACAATGAACGGACTGCCCAACCTCGAGGAACACTCCATACGTGTGCGGGCGGTGGATCCGGGTATATGCGGAATCGGCCTTGTCTCGAGCGTTACTACCTGCGCCGCTATCGATTGTATTCCAATCCTTTTTGACCTGAAGGATCAAAAACGAGAGACCTGCGAAAATGACGAGGTGTCATTGTCTGTCTCAGGCATTAGCATCACTGATTACTCCATTATGTGGAATAACGACCCTGCGGAAAACAATGAATTATATGAATTTACAGCAAGCATCAGTACTTCTGTGCCGGTAATCGTAAGCAACCTTTCGTCGCCGTTGTGCCCTTCGGTTGAGAAATTCTACGATATTGAAGTAGCCACAAAACCGATATTGTCATTGCAAAGCTCTGTGCCGGGTAATCTGGTTTGTGAAGGAACCCCAATAACTTTTACCGCTCAACCGGAAAATCTGGAAACGTATTCTTTCTATGAAAACAATGCCTTGGTAAAGGAAGGACCCGACAATTTCTATACCATGCTGAATCCTGTAAATGGCCGTCGCGTTTATGTTTCTGCTACGCAAGATGCTTGTCTGGTTTCTACCGATCCCCTGACGGTAAATGTTTCCAATCCACTGAATATCCCGGCGGTAAACTATACTGTGTCGACAGAAACCACAGTTCTGTTTGCATGGTCTGGTGTTAGCGGAGCTATAGCTTATCAGGTCAGTGTTAATGGCGGTCCTTTTATTGAACCTTCAAGTGGCCCGGCAGGACTGAGCCACTTGGTGACTTCCCTGTTACCGGGAGATGCCGTAACCCTTTCGGTTATGGCTATGGGAGATGGGATTTGTGGAAATAGCGATGTTTCCCAACCTGCTATAGGCTTTGCTGAAAATTGTACCGCGTTTGACTATTCGATTCAGGAGAACCATAATCTCTGTTTGGGGGACTCTCTTACATTAAAAATCGAGGGGTTGAATCTCAGCAATTACGAAATTGCCTGGGGATCTTTGGCTCCCTCTCAATTAAAGTCAATCACAGTAAAACCGGGTGTTGACACAATTATTTCGGTAGCCATAAAGAATCTTGATAAGCCTTATTGCCCGCGTCAGATAAGTTACGTCAACATAAAAGTGAATCATATGCCCGATGCTGTTTCGCTGTCCGCATCCGATCCCGATAACCTGATATGCGAAGACGAGATTATCAGGTTCACTGCCAGTCCCGGCGGATATGATGTTTATGAGTTCTTTAGCGGGTTTAACCGCATTGCATCGGGAGCCAATAATTTTTACGAAACTTCGGCAATGTCGGATGGCCAATCCATAAAAGCCAGAGCAATCAATCAGGGATGCATAGGCGCATTTGGAAACGAAATTTCAATTGCTGTTAATGAAAAACTCGGAACTCCTCAGGTAAATCCGGGAGTCTCCACTTCCAGCACCATTTCATTTGTATGGGATTCTATTCCGGGAGCAACAGCATATAATATAAGTATCGATGGGCTGCCTTTTGTTGTTCCTTCTTCAGGGGCAACTGGCCGTTTCCACGAGATAACCGGATTGAACCTTGGCGATTCGGCCAAAGCCAGAGTAGTGGCAATCGGAGCCGATCCCTGTGGAAACAGTAACATTTCTATCCAGGTAACCGGGTATGCAAATAACTGTGACGCAATCACTTTTAAAATGAAGCCTTATTTTTCTATTTGCCAAGGGGAAGACATTTTATTGAGCATATCGGATATTGAGCCGGTTACTTACGCTGTTTCGTGGAGCGGGAACGCTTTCGGTCCCGACACAAGCATCGTGCATACCGGTTCCAGTGATACCATAATCACTGTTTCGGTTAGGAATACCTCTCAGATACAGTGTCCATCGGTGAATCGCTATTTCGAAATTGATGTAACCAATATCCCCCAGATAACTCTGGTGTCTGATGCCTTAACCGACACAATTTGCCGGGGCCAGGATGTCAAATTCACAGTTACTCCGCAACAATTCAGCAAATATGTGTTCTACGACGGCTTGAATATTGTTCAGGATGCAGCGCTAAGCACTTATACTATTTTAAATCCGGCAAATGGAACCAACATCTCTGTAGAAGTTGCTTCGAATGGTTGTTCTGCGAAGTCCAATTCAATACAGACTGTAATAATAGAACCAAAAACTCTAAACCTCACGGCCTCTAAAACCGGTAGTCTTTGTTTGGGTGAGCAGGTTCAGTTTACAGCAACTTCCGGATTTGAGAGGTATATTTTCCGAGACAATGAGAGCATTATCTCCCAATCCACCTCAAATGTTGCCGACATAAATGTCAACAACTCTTCCATAACGGTAGTGGCATTGGATGAATTCAACTGCAGATCGAGAAGCCAGGACACTTTGAAATTCAACCTTCTTCCCTTGCCCAGCGTGGAAATAGGCTGTTCCATCGACACCATCTGCTACAGCGAATTCGCGACATATTTCGCCGAGCCGGCAGGTTTGCCCGAATATCGGTTTTATTCCAACGACATTTTGCTGCTGCAGTCAGGGACCAAAAACATTTATTCTTCCGATTCAATTAAAGCAGGAAACCGTATTTCTGTGGTTGGGGTGGATAATAATGGCTGCATGAGCCAGCCGTCGGTATCCCTTTTCCCCTACATTTATCCTTACCCCAATTCCAGCATAGGGGCTGAGGCTACCGGGATATGCCTGAACGATTCGGTCAAGCTCTTTGTGAATAAGGATAATTCATTTGCTTCTGCCAGCTATTATTGGAGTTCCGGGCAAACAGCCGACACAATCAAAGTATCTCCCGCCTATTCTTCGAAATTTGCTTTGTACTACAATTTTGCACAATGCAGCAACAAAGTGCTCGATACGAAGACGGTGGAAGTTGATCGGCAACCCATACCCGTTGCCAATGCCGGCGATGATGTGACTATTTGCATTTATGACAGCATTCAACTCGAAGCTACAGGCGGATTGCATTATAACTGGAACAATGCCTTTACACTCGACGATACCGCAATTTTCAATCCCTATGCAAAGCCTCTAACCTCAACAACATATATTGTCAGGGTTGCCAACGACTATTGCTTCTCGGTTGACTCGGTAAGGGTAATAATAGACCTCTGTCTAACTGATATTACCGATCTGGTTCCCCAGATCATCACACCCAACAACGACGGCTTCAATGATTTCTGGATTGTTTCGAATGTCGACTATTTTGAAAACAACAGTGTTGAGATATATAACCGATGGGGAAGCCTTGTATACAAAGCAAGCCCATACACTAATACATGGGATGGGAAAAACAACAATGGAAATGACTTGCCCGACGGCACCTTTTTCTACATTCTCAATCTGGGAAATGGCTCGGCACCCAGAACAGGTTTTATAATAATTCACCGATAGAAAGTACAGTAATGATAAGATATCTGATCATATTATTATTTCTGGTTCTGACAACTGCTCTGTCGGTTAGTGCTCAGCAGGATGCGCTATACAGCCAGTATATGTTCGATAGGATGCTCATGAACCCGGCTTATGCGGGCAGTTCCAAATGGATGGTCGGCTCCCTGAAAAACCGCATGCAGTACGTCAAGCTGGAAGGAGCGCCAACAACCAATTTGTTTACATTTCAGGCCCCTGTTCAGGTTAAGAAAATCGGCCTCGGGCTTAAGGTAGTTCGGGATAAAATTGCCGTAACCAACAGCCTGGCAGCAACGGCCTTTTTTTCGTATCACCTGGGATTTGGAAAAGGTAAATTGTCGTTTGGACTGGAAGGTGGATTGTTAAACAACAGCTACAACTATGAAGGCCTTCACAAACTTGACCTTGATGATCCGGCCCTTTTGCTTAGCGCAGAATCTTATATGCATCCCGACGTTTCAACCGGAGTCTATTATCAGTCGGCTACCTATTATTTCGGCGCATCAGCAAACCATTTGTTCAGCTCAAAAAAGTCGAACTCTTCCGTTGGCGATCTTGGGGCGTACCCAAAGAACCGGAGCTTCTATGGAATGGGAGGGTACATAATTGAAATGTCGGATAAAATGTTCTTGGAACCGGGATTTCTTGTTAAATATGCTGTAAGTGCCCCACTACAAGTCGATTTCAACCTGAGTTTTATCTGGCAGGACCTTTTCACCGCAGGAGCTTCCTTCCGTACCGGGGATGCCGTTGTATCTTATGTTAAAATAGATATCTCAAAAAATTTCAAATTGTTGTACTCATACGATTTTACAATTTCCAATCTGGCTAAATATTCAAATGGATCGCATGAGATTGGAATCAGTTATGGAATTGAGCTCTTACCTCCTCCTGAACAGAAGGTAATTCACCCCAGGTATTATTTTTAATAAACAATTAAATAACTAAGGCCTTGCGCAGTTTCTCACTATATATTTCTGTTCTGTTAATGGTTCTTGTTTTCCATTATGAAGATGCTTTCTCCCAAAGGCATCTGAATGAGGGCAACAAGTATTTTGACCGAAATATGTTTGAAGAGTCTATCCCCTTTTACCTTAAGGAAATCCAAACTGGTAAATTAAAATATAAAAATGAAGCCAGAGAGAAACTCGCAAATGCTTATCGGCTTACCGGGCGTTTTCTGGAAGCAACGGAAATATATAAGGTAATCCTTGATCGGGGGTCAAAAACCAATAAGGCCGAGAATTACCTGAACTACGCCACTTCTCTAAAAAACGCGGCGAAATATGAAGAGGCCGCTGATATATTTAAAAAGTACATCGAACTGGCCCCCAGCGACCCCATGGGAAGCGTTTATCTCGAGTCGTGCTATACCGCACAAAATTGGCTCGATGCGGAGAGTCACTATTATGTGAAAAACGAAGAGCTTGTCAATACCCCGGGTTCGGAATACTCCACAGCCTTTTACAACGACGGTATCGTGTTTTCCTCCGCCCGACCCGACAGCAAAAAGAAGTTTATCAATATAGAAGACGACATCAGCGTTATGCGCTCGGATATGTACTATCTGAACCTCAAAGAAAGTAAGGATGGCGTAGCCTCCATTGAGAATTTCTCGGGTTTGAACTCCCCCTACCACGATGGTACGCCAACCTTCAGCGCTGATGGGAAAGAAGTATATTTTGCCCGAACCATCACCGGAACAAAAGACAAAAAAACGAACGTTGTTCTAAACTCGCTCCAGATTTACTATTCGAAACAAGACCCCTTTGGGCAATGGAGCAAGCCTGTCAGCGCGTTCTCATTTAACAGCGATAATTACTCTGTTGCGCAGGCAAGCTTGTCAAGAGACGGCACAAGAATATATTTCGCCTCGGATATGCCCGGCGGCTATGGTAGCACAGACATTTATTACACCGAGCTGAATTACAAAAAGGAGTGGGGGAAACCCGTAAATCTGGGCGCAAAGATAAATACTTTCGGGCACGAGCTTTTTCCTTATATCCATGGTAACGACACCCTTTATTTCTCCTCTGAAACACATCCGGGATTGGGGAAATTGGATATCTTCCAATCCGTACGCAACGATGGCAAATGGTCCCCGGTAACAAATATGGGAACACCAATTAATTCAATTGGCGATGATTTCGGGATCGTTTTTGACAATTCACAGACCCTGGGCTTTTTCACAAGCGACAGGTTCAATGGAAAAGGGAAGGAAGACCTATACACCTTTTATAAAATTGGACATCAGAATTTTTATTTCCACGGGAATAAAATCAAGGTGCCCGACAATACCTTGTATAATGGTATTACCTACAGAATTGCCGAGGAAGGAGCAACAGACCCCGTTACCTTAATTTCGGAAGACGGATTCTATAGCCACCCATTGAAGGAGGGAGTCAATTATACTCTAACCCTGCGAAGGGAAGGCTTTTTCTTTGATGCCATTCGTGTAAGAATTTACAGGGAATTGGGCGACACCTGTCTTATGGCCGATATCCAATCAAGAAATTCATCCTTTGTTGTGGGCGGGGTAATGTCAGAAGGCCAGATGAAAGTTACCACGAAAACCCAATTGAAAGAAGGCAGTAAAAAAGAATTTGAAGAGGTCTCCGATACAGCCATAATTGAAAATCCTTTGGCTGAAATTCCTGTTTCTATCTCAAGAGCTGACAGGGTGTTCAACAGTACCAGCACAAACAAAAAGGGGTACTATGTTTTCCCCGACACGCTGAAATCAGGAAAGTCATACACTCTACTCGCTGTTAAACCTGAAAAGCCTAAGCCCGCTGATGAGCCGGAAAAACCATTTGTTGATCCCACGGCCGAAAAAGACGAGGCCAAAGCCGATAGTATTATCAATAAACCTGAGGAACTTGTAGTTGCTGTCGATACAATTCCTGTTCTGTCTATTCAGAAAACCGACACACTCAACCAAAACCAGATTACTCAGGCAGTAAAAAACGATCAGACAATCAGCTCTTCGTACACCGTTATTGACAGTGTGATAAGAATAAATACCACGACCTACATTCTCCAAAACGATACAATACAGGCTGCGGAAAATAATAAAAATGTTGTGCAAACAATTACGAAAACTTCGACCGACACCCTGTTTGTTGCGCAAAATCCCAAGCCGATTGCACCAGCCTTGCAGGAAACTAAAAATGTCCCGGCTGACACTTCCTTAGCTAATAGTAATCCAGTTGCTCAAAAAGATCAGACATTATATGCAGCTGTTGATACCCCGATTGTTGCTGCGGCAAATCAAGTTGTCGATACGGTTCGTCAAATTGCCCCCGTTGTTGCTACGCCGACTCAAACGGCCGACACAGTCCGTCAAATTGCCCCCGTTGTTGCTGCGCCGACTCAAACGGCCGACACAGTCCGTCAAATTGCGCCGCTTGTTGCAGCCGTTTCACAGGCTAACCCGGTTGCAGCTCAGAATAGTCAACCCGTTCAGCAGAATGTCTCGGCAACGCAAAATCCCCCGATAACAAATCCGAATGTACCGGTAACTGCTGTTTCTGGGGAGAAGAACCTGCAGCCTGGCAATCCTATAGCCGAAAGCACATATAAATTCACCGGAACGATTCTGAATGCAACCGAAAACAAAGCCCTGGAAGGATGCGAAATAAAGCTTTTCAATGGGGAGACTTTTGTGGAGAAGGTCGTCAGCGATTCCAAGGGTGTCATAAATCTAAACCTAACCAGCGGAGAAACCTATTCACTTTATGCTGCAAAAGAAGGCTATTATCAATCGAAACTTGCGATAGGAGGGGAGTCCCAAACTTCCGGTACCCAAGGTCTGAAGATATTATTGAACCCTATCGAGTATAACAAAACGATTCCCCTAAAAAACATTCTGTTTGATTTTAACAAATACAGCTTGAGGAAAGAGTCGACGAATGAGTTAAACCGATTGGTCGATTTTCTCAGCATCAACCCGAATTCCTCCATCGAACTGAATGCCCATACAGACACGCGTGGCGAATACTATCCCAATTTATTGCTCTCATACCGAAGAGCCGAGGCAACGCGCGAGTACCTCATTTCAAGGGGAATTGAAGATTACCGGATCTTTGCCAATGGCTTTGGGGAAACCTTTCCTTCGGTAAAAACCGCCAAAACGGAAGCCGATCATGAAAAGAACCGGAGGGTGGAGTTCAGGGTGATAAAAAGTGATGGCCCCCAATACAGTCAAACGGGCTTCTCAGTGCTGGCAACAAACGCCTATTCGGCTGAGCATCCGATACCGGAGATTGAATCCCTGCCGGAAGGCCTGGCATATAGAATCAGATTGGGAAGTTACAAGAAGCAGGTGCCTTTCGATACCTTCAAAGGAGTTTTCCCGGTTGTTCAGGTTTGGGATGCGCAAAAAGAGGTATATAATTATTACGCGGGATTGTTCAGCAACAAAGAAGCTGCCGATAACGCTTTGCGAATCGCGAAAATCAATGTTGCACAAGACGTATTTGTTCAAGCTTACTTCAACAGCAACCCGATTACGCATGAAGCAGCCAGGACGATGGACGCATCAAATACTGCGCAAATTACAAATGAAGCAGCGAGTACAATGGCCATCGACAGGGGCTTGCCTGGTTTCTCGATACAAATAGGAGCCTTCCGTAAAAATGTAAAGCCGGCAAATAATGCCCAGTTTCGCAAAATGGCCGGAAATTATGGCCTGTATATAAATAAGTACAATAACGATTTAACAATTTATTCAATAGGGGATTTCTTAAGCTATGCGGAAGCCTTTGAGGCAAAGCAAAAGCTCATGTCGGGTGGACTTACCAGCGAGTCTTTTATTATTGCCTTGCTTAATGGGAAGAAAATCCCGGTAAATGAAGCTATCTCAATAATTGAGCGCTATGAAGCCGGTAGAAAATAAAAACCTGATCGAAATGTTACAAATGACTGAAGAGAGTGTAATTAAATAAGTAATAAAAATAGTGTCTTTAGTAAATAACCTAATTAATACAAGTATGATGAAGAAAATTTGGTTTATCCTATGGGTATTGGTCGCAACAGCTTCGCAATCTGCTTTTGGACAATGCCAAACCGATGAGTTTCTGGATAATTGCGCATCCCGACTCGAAAGTTTCACCTTTATAAAGGCCTTTAACACAAGCATGACAAAAACTGGAGCCGAGGAGTTTTCCTATGTGTTCTCGAAAGGATCCAATTACCTCATCATTGTTTGTGATCAGAACAATGCCGGTGAGCGCATGATTGTTAGCCTTTATGATCGAAACCGCAAGTTGATCGCCAGCAGTTACAACCCAAAAACAAAAACCTATTATCCCGATATTCTTTATCCCTGCACTGCTACCGGGGTATATTACCTCGAAGCCAAGCTTGAAGGAGCAAAGGGCGGATGTGGGGTAACCATTTTGGGTTTCATGAAAAGCGAATAATATTAAAAATCTAAATCAAACAATAATGAAGCATTTATTCCTATCTTGTATTTTGCTGAGCTTCTTCTTTTTCGGATGCAACAGCAATAAAGGGAACACTGAAAAGCTGGACATGAACCAGCTCTTAAGCGAAAATTCAGAGGCTCAGGAGCTTGAGATATCTGAGGAATCCCTTAATTCCATTATCCAATCCCTCCCGTCGCCTCTTGAAATCGCCTCTGTGATTAAAGGTTCCGATGTTCCTTTTAACGAGGGATTGTTAAACAAAACCGAAAGTCAGGAAAACTTCACAACCGATTTCGAGAAGTCACTCGCAATGGGTTTGTACAGCGGAAATCTCGGATATATCAATGTTTATGAGAAATCCTACCTTGCAATCAAATACCTCTCGGCCATAAAAAATATTGCTGACGATTTGAATATCGGTCAGTTCTTCGATTTCGAAACCATTAAACGACTTTCGGAGAACAGCGATAAAATCGATTCGCTGATTTACCTCTCAACGGTCAATTTTGAAAAAATGGACCAATTCCTGCGTAGCCAGAAGAGAAGCAACTTAAGTGTGCTTATCGTTACCGGAACCTGGATGGAGAGCCTTTACCTGGCCACGCAAGTGGTTAAAACAAAGCGCAACGAACAGTTGATCGAACGCATTGCAGAACAGAAAATGATTCTGGATCAGGTGTTACTGATTGTTTCGGCCTATAAAAGTGAGCCGTTCTTTGCAGATCTGCTTGCTAGTTTGGGAGAACTGAAAACCGAATTCGACAAAGTAACTATTACCTATAATTATCAGGAACCAACCACAAAAGAGGTAAACGGTAGGCTTGTGATTGTCGACAACAGCACCACATCGGTAAATATAAGCGATGAGCAGGTTGTAAATATTACAAACGTTATAGGAAAAATACGGGCGCGAATTGTTAGCGGCAGTGCAGTTTAAAGATGAATTTTATAGAAGTGTAAAGAGTGCCTATTGAAGAGGGTGACTGCAGTGCTATTAAGCCAACCAGTACTTGTCAATAGGCACTTTTGCTTTTTTAAAACTAAAAACCCGAAAGCCATGGCTTCCCAAATACATATATGGCAGATTCACTGCTCAGCTTTCACAAGAAGGATTATGAATTTGCTTTCAATCTTCCTGATGCTATTTGTGTTTCAGCAGAATTCTATGTCTCAGAGCAAACTTGCCGAGGCCATTGAGTTCAATACAACCGTTACAGGCGATTTCGTTATTAATGGCTTTGGCGGAATAAAACAGGGCTTTACCTATATCGGGAAGGAAGATCTGTTGTTCGGATTAAACACCGAAACTGCAGGATGGTGGAAAAACGGTTATTTTTTTGTGCATGGATTGAACACTCATGGAGTAGGCCCTAGTGAAAAATTTACCGGAGATCTTCAAATATTCGACAATATCGAAGCCGGCGACCATACCGGGCTTTTTGAGTTCTGGTACTCCCAACAATTCGGCAAGTTCTCATTCCTTGTTGGGCAGCACGATATGAATACTGAATTCCTTGGGTCCAAATACAGTGCTATCCTAATGAATAGCTCCTTCGGTATTATGCCTTCTTTATCGCTGAATATGCCGATTTCAATTTTCCCTTTAGCTGCTCCTGGTTTGGTGTTGAAGTATGAGGCAGATAATAATATTATTTACAGAGCGGCTGTGTATGACGGGAACCCTGGAGATTTCGATAATAACCGGTACAACCTTAATGTCCGGCTAAATAAGCTTGAAGGATTTTTAACTATTGGGGAAATACAGTATAACCAGATGGATGGATACCGCGAGGTCGGGAATTATAAAATAGGGAGCTATTACCATTCTGGACTATTCCCCGACTATAATGATACACTGAATACAATAAAAGGAAATTATGGGTTTTATGCTTTGGCCGATAGAGCACTCTTTGCCAGGAGCCTGCACGCAGGGAGAGGCTTATGCATATTTGCCCAGTTGGGAGTATCGGATCCTCAGCAGAATATGGTTAACCGCTATCTCGGCGGAGGTTTCCGATACCACGGAATTTTGCCCGAAAGATACAAGGACCAATTAGGTCTTGGACTTGCCTATATTTCACTCAGCAAGAATTACATGAAGACTACTAGCGATATAAAGTCTTTTGAGACGGCAATGGAGTGCACCTACATATTTCATTTTGGGTCAGGATATACAATCCAACCCAGTATGCAATATATAGTTAACCCGGGGGCTGTTACGAACACAGAAA
>JAIFNN010000074.1 GCA_020047715.1 Bacteroidota bacterium
TCATATTCATGAAGTTTGCACGGGAGGAGCGACTCGAACGCCCGACACCTGGTTTTGGAGACCAGTGCTCTACCAACTGAGCTACACCCGTGTTTGAGACAAGGTATTCCTTGTCTCGAACACTATTATCATTCCAAGATTTCAATAACCTGACCTGCACCAACGGTTCTTCCGCCTTCACGAATTGCGAAACGAAGTCCTTTGTTGATAGCTACAGGGTAGATAAGGTTAACAGTGATTGTTGCGTTATCACCAGGCATAATCATCTCAACACCTTCAGCAAGCTGAATTTCACCCGTAATATCCAGAGTACGGAGGTAGAACTGGGGACGATAGTTATTATGGAATGGAGTATGACGACCACCTTCTTCTTTTTTCAGGATATACACCTCAGCCTTAAATTTGGTGTGAGGAGTAATGGATCCGGGAGCAGCAATAACCTGACCTCTTTTGATGTCAGCTTTGTCGATACCTCTTAAAAGAAGACCTACGTTATCACCAGCTTCTCCACGATCGAGAATTTTGCGGAACATTTCAACTCCTGTAACAACCGATTTCGCAGTGTGACCCAGTCCGATGATCTGAACTTCGTTTCCAGTGTTGATAACACCTGTTTCAATCCTACCCGTTGCAACTGTACCCCTGCCAGTGATAGAGAAAACGTCTTCAACTGGCATAAGGAATGGTTTTTCAACTTCACGGGGAGGAATTGGAATATATGCGTCAACTGCATCCATCAGTTCCATAACTTTATCTTCCCATTTTGCTTCGCCGTTAAGAGCACCCAAAGCTGAGCCCTGAATTACAGGAGCATTATCGCCATCGAAGTTATAGAATGTGAGCAGCTCACGGATTTCCATTTCAACCAGTTCAATAAGTTCTGGATCGTCAACCATGTCAACCTTATTAAGGAAAACAACGATTTTAGGTACGTTTACCTGACGGGCGAGCAGAATGTGTTCGCGGGTCTGAGGCATAGGACCATCGGTAGCAGCAACAACGATGATAGCGCCATCCATTTGGGCAGCACCAGTAACCATGTTTTTAACGTAATCGGCGTGTCCAGGGCAATCAACGTGAGCATAATGGCGATTAGCTGTTGAATACTCAATGTGAGCTGTATTAATAGTAATACCTCTCTCTTTTTCTTCAGGAGCATTGTCGATAGAGTCAAATGATCTTATTTCTGATAACCCTTTTTTTGCCAAAACCATTGTAATAGCAGCAGTTAAGGTTGTTTTTCCATGGTCAACGTGGCCGATTGTACCAACGTTAACGTGAGGTTTGGACCTATCAAATTTTTCTTTAGCCATAACTCAATTATTAGTTAATTAAATTTTATTAAAACAATTATTAGTATTTCAAACTTTAAAAATTAAAATCCTGAGCCGATGAGGGGAATTGAACCCCTGACCTCTTCCTTACCAAGGAAACGCTCTACCCCTGAGCTACATCGGCTGAACTGAGCGGGAAACGAGACTCGAACTCGCGACCCCGACCTTGGAAGGGTCGTGCTCTACCAACTGAGCTATTCCCGCAATGACTACAGAATTACCTGCAATACAATGTTCTTGTCAGCCAATTCAAAAAGGTCCCCGGCTCTACCCTTTTCTCTTAAGGTAGAACGGATTCCAATCAGGTATAAGTCCCATGCAAATCATTCACGTTTCCTTCAGAATCCGGACTTTTCCTTTTGTGGGGAGAGGAGGATTCGAACCTCCGAAGTCGTACGACAACAGATTTACAGTCTGTCCCAGTTGGCCGCTTTGGTATCTCCCCGGAATAAGGTGATCTATTACCGTACTATCGACTGAACTTTTCAATATGTTAAGAACTCTTTTTACCTGTTTTGAGGAATACCCCCAAACCCTAATTCCAAATCCATTTAAGCCTTCAAAGCTAAAACTGAGCCGATGGAGGGAGTCGAACCCGCGACCTGCTGATTACAAATCAGCTGCTCTGACCAACTGAGCTACATCGGCTTTTAGAGAACGAAGGAGGGGAAATCCCCTCCAAAAACGGTTTGCAAATGTATAAATATTTTCCTTACATCACAAAATTATTTTTTCGTTTTTTGAAAGTTTTTTCCAAAAGATGAATATTCGCTTCGCAGGTATTGATAACATAGTGTTTACGTAAAAATGAATCAGCAAAAAACAGCTTGGGTTTTATGATTTCTTATAAAAATTATTTAGCCCGAACACTAAAAATTACTTTTTGAATTAGTATTCTATTACTGATGCCTGGAAGTTCTGCTTTCCGGAGCATAGATATCCGAAGTTGCAGAGCCAAATTATCTGTAAGGTTTTAATTGTTGCTTTTAAAATTTGAATTGAATTCTATCTTGCACCTACTGCGGCGAAAAGCGAACTGAGGATTAGCTCAGCTCGCTTTATCATGAATAGTTTTCCCAATATAAATGGGTGTCATCCCATTGTAAAAAAGGAGATTCTATTTCCGGATTTTTTCCTTATGCTTGTTAAGTTGTTTGCGAAGAGCCTCAACACAATCGTCGGCGGATTCCTCAAAGGTTTTGCTTTGCTTTTTTGCAAACACGTCATTCCCGGGAATAAATAATTTGATTTCAACGATCTTGTTCTCCATGTCCTGAACCTTCTCAAGACGTAGAAAAACTTCCGCGCCAATAATGTCGTCGTAAAACTGAAGCAATTTCTTTATCTTCTGATCAATAAAGCCGAGAAGTTTTTCGTCAGCATCAAAGTGAATGGAATGAATCTTGATATTCATAGCGACCTCCTTATTTATGTGGCTCGTGGATGAGCCTGTTTATATATATCCTTAAGTTTTTCAAAAGTATTGTGGGTATAAACCTGTGTTGCCGAGAGATTCGCGTGACCCAGGAGTTCCTTGATTGCGTTTAGGTCAGCTCCCCTGTTGAGAAGATGAGTTGCGAAACTGTGTCGCAAAACGTGGGGGCTTTTCTTTTCAAGTGTGGTTACCATGGCCAGAAAATCAGTAATTATCCGATAAACCATCTTGGGGTATAAGGTTTGTCCTTTTGAGGTAAGCAGCAAACTATCATTTGCAAGTGAAGGGAAAGCTTCGTTTCTCAGTGCGAGAAAATCCTTTAATCTCCTTCGAAGATCATTATTTATAGGTATGAGCCTTTCTTTGTTTCTCTTGCCGAGCACAAGAATAAGCCCCTCGCTGAGATTAACGGAACCGGTTCGCAACCCGATCAATTCGCTCCGGCGCATTCCCGTCTGGTAAAGCAGTTCGATGATAAGCTGATTTCTTATGCCTGTAAAGTCGTCGCCAAACTCATAATTATCGAGGAAATGATTTAATTTCTCCTCGTCGACAAAGGCAGGGATCCTTTTGCTCACTTTTGGCTTAAGGACCTTATTAAGCGGATTAACCGATATTACGCCCTGTCGTATCAGATAGCGGGAAAATGTTTTAAGGGTTGAAAGCTTCCGGTTCACACTGCGGGAGGTAACACCCTCTTCAAGCATTGACACTATCCAAAGGCGTATCAAAGCCGAATCCAACTCAAAATTCAAAACCCCTGTATGTTCGCAAAAGGCATGGTACTGCTTCAGGTCGTTGTCGTAAGAGGCAACAGTGTGAGGTGAGTAACGCTTTTCAAAGCGCAGATAAGATAAAAAGTCATCCTTATACAACATGGGCAGGAGCATTTATTGTAAGCCTGTTTCCTGCTTTTCTCTGTACAAGACTAGTCTTCCAGCTGCTGTAATCCTTGAACGTAAACTGCGCGCAATTTCTGCTGTCTGTCCTGAACTGAGGGTTTTACAAATGCCTGACGACCCCTTAATTCCTTGATAACACCAGTTTTTTCAAATTTTCTTTTGAATTTCTTCAGCGCTCTTTCAATGTTTTCGCCTTCTTTAATTGGAATAACTATCATCTTCTTTAATAACTTTTTAGTGAGCCGCAAATTTATTAATTCAAATCATCATAATCAAAAAATTCACCTGCTTTTTTTCAAAATCATTTGAAATACTTAAAAAGTTATTACACAGAGAATTACAATTAACGGATGTTTACTGTTTATTGCCCTAAGGTAAAAAAAATAATGGGATTTGTCCATTATTCCATCAAAAATAATCGTTTTGTACACGAAAAAGAGTTTTCGAAGGGCCATGAATCCTGCTTAGCTTAACCGGGCCAAAGAATGTCAGAATTATTCGTCAACAGTTAGGTATGGCTTAAGCTTACTATACTCATCTTCGGTTAGCAGGCGGTTTTGCATTAAGTCGTCAACGGATTTAAAGGATCCGGCAAATTGGAGATACTTATGAATCGATTCGGCCATACGGGCTGTAACATAGGGATGTTTCTTCAGATCTTCAATGCTTATCGAGTTTAAATCAATTTTTACGAGCAAGACAGAATCAATACTGATCTGGTTTTTAATGATTTCAATGCGCGCATAATCCATTCCCCAAATTTCCATCAATTGCTCCATATACAAAAAACCACCAAGCCTGTTGCGGTACTGAATGATTTTTCCGGCAAAATATGGCCCAATACCTCTAACTTCCAGCAAACCAACCGAGTCGACTGCATTTAATTCTACAAGAGCCTGGGCCATTATCACTTTTTCGTATTCAGCAATCTCTTCCTTTTCCTGAATAATAATAAACTTCTCCCACAATATAAAAATTGAATCGGAAACTCCGTACAATTTCTTAAAATCAGTTTTCGCCTTGAATTTCCCGCCCGCCTTCCGGTACCGCATAAGGTTTCCAGTTATTTTAGGAGGAAATCCCATTTCGTCCAGTTCGACAGAAGTAACCTGATTCGGATCGAATTCCCGTGGCTTAGGAATCGGTTTCGATTCGATTATCGGCTTAAAGGGTTCGGACTTTTCAAAGCTTATTTTTTCGAGGGATTGGATAAAGCTGTCTATTGCTGCATGGTCTTCAGCTGTGAGAGTGTTTTGGAGGGAAGAGTCGGGGAAAAATATACGCGGAAGAAGGGATAGCAGTATCAATACCGAAAGGATTACGATGATACGCAACTCCGAGCGGGTAAAACTGAAATATTCCTTAATGAATTTCCGCATACCCCTTAATGTGGCGATTTTCAAAAAATCAGCCTTTTTCTTTCAGAAAATTGAGGGGAAAATGAAGTTCAGAGTATCGGAACGGATTGAGTTTTTATAGGATTGTAATCAGGCACACCGTTTGGAATGGCCAGAAAACAAGCCACAGCCCTAAAATAAAAAAGTTTGTAAAATCGCTCTTTCGAGGACTTTACAAACTTTTTGAACACTTTAAATAGGAATATTATAAGGTATTGATGTTATTGAGGTCATTGAATGCAATCTTGAGTCTTTCAATAATTGCAACTTCGCCTTCTCTAAGCCACACACGCGGATCGTATTTTTTCTTGTTTGGTTTGTCCTCACCTTCGGGGTTGCCGATCTGGCCCTGAAGGTAGTCGTGGTTTTTGGCCTCAAATTTACGAACGCCATCCCAAAATGCCCATTGCGTATCGGTATCGATGTTCATTTTTACAACACCATATCCGATTGCTTCGCGAATTTCCTCAAAAGTTGAGCCGGATCCACCGTGGAACACGAAATTAACCGGTTTTTCAACTGTTTTGTACTTTTTCTGGATGTACTCCTGTGAATTGTGCAGGATCTTAGGTGTAAGCTTAACATTTCCCGGTTTGTAAACTCCGTGAACGTTTCCAAACGAAGCAGCAATAGTGAAGTTAGGGGATATTTTTCCTAATTCCTCATAAGCATAAGCAACATCTTCGGGCTGGGTGTACATCATTGCGTTGTCGACTCCTGAGTTGTCAACTCCGTCTTCTTCCCCACCGGTAACACCCAATTCGATTTCAAGGGTCATTCCGATCTTGCTCATACGGGTAAGATATTTCTTGCAGATTTCAATATTTTCCTTCAAAGGCTCTTCTGAGAGGTCAAGCATATGTGAAGAATAAAGTGGTTTGCCATATCTCTCATAATGTTTTTCGCCATAATCGAGCAGGCCGTCGATCCAGGGAAGCAGTTTTTTTGCAGCATGGTCTGTATGAAGAACTACGGGAACTCCATAAAGTTCAGCCATCATATGAACATGTTTTGCTCCGGAAATACAACCTGCAATTGCTGCCTTCTGATTTTCATTCGACAAGGCTTTACCAGCATAAAATATACCGCCGCCATTTGAAAACTGTATAATTACAGGTGAGTTAACCACCTTAGCTGCTTCAATCACAGCATTTACAGAATTTGTACTAACAACGTTCACAGCCGGCAGGGCAAAACCATTTGCTTTTGCAATGCTGAACAATTTGTGAAGATCATCGCCCGTAACAACACCGGGTTTTACAACATCGAGAATTTTTTGAGACATGATTAAATATTTATAGTTAAAAGATCCATTTTAATACTGTGCAAATTTAGGAATAAAAAAGAGATAAATAAACCTGGAAGGTAGAATTTAGTGGTTGGAGTGCGGGAGAGTGCCTGGAGTGCCTGGAGTGCCTAGAGTGCCTAAAGTGCCTGGAGTGCACTAGAGTGCATAAAGTGCCTGGA
>JAIFNN010000207.1 GCA_020047715.1 Bacteroidota bacterium
GGGTTTGCAGAACCGATATTTTGGAGTTATCAGGAAAGGTAAGGAAAATCTCGCCCGTCCAGTCCGAAACCAGATAATAGCCTTCCATCCCGGTGAATTCGATACCATCGCCATGCCCGATACTATCGGTAAGCATGGTAACCACCCCTGTAACAGGGTCTATTGAATTAAATGAAGATGTTGCCAGAAGGATTCTTGACTCTTCAGCGTACAGTCCATTAGGATTGATTAGTCCGGAGATCCATTCACTTACTATACCATCCTTATAAATGTGGATTTTACCGGTTCGGGAGTCGGTGACATAAACCTTTCCGGTTGCATCAACCGTTATATCGTTCAAGAATACGGAACCTTCCACTGGTATCGCTTGAATTACTTTGGCCTGATCCAGGTCGATTATTACCAGGTCGGTGATATCGGCAACATAAAGCAGGTTGCCGAAGACCCCCATGCCTTTTGGACCACTCATCCCGCTAATCCATTCAAACTCGGTTACCTCCCCCGAAACAGTAAGACGGGAAATAAAACCATTCATGTCTTTCTCGGATGGATTACCATTTACATTAGCAACATACAGTACATCCCGGGTTTCGTCGTATAGCACAGATTCAGGTGTCTTGAAAACGGTGTCGGTTTTCCATATTTCCACCAGTTCGAATCCGGCTGGTGAATCGGAGACGGAATTTTTAGCGTTCGTTGCAGTATTACATGCCGAAACGGTAAAACTTGCAATAAATAGTAAAAGGAGTAGGTTTCTCATGGCTGAAATATTAATTTTTACAGTAACAGTATTGAAGCTTGATTGTTTGGCGCAAAATACGGAAAAATGAATGCTTCATATTGAGAGCAGTTCAACTTTTTCTGCTTCACAAAACAGGTTTCTATACATCTATCATTTTATATCAAATGCAAGATATTCTAAAAATCCGAATTCTGTAAGGACTTGGAAATTTAATACTGATAAATAACAATTCTTTTAGGCGTTCCCTGTGCCTTCGGGCAAGAAATTCAACTTAAAAGGATCACTGTTTAAGTAGGGAATAATCCAATTTTAATTTTTAATTGTACCTATCCTGAATTACCAGATTCACTTAGTTGGGTTGAGTATTCAGAATTGAAAGAGTATGTATTTTCAAAAACAACAGTTAAATCTAAAGTGGAACCTGAAATATTATTCGAATTAGTGGAATAAATATTCCCGAAGCAGTAGCTGTGAATCAAAATGATATTGCAGGAGTGCCAACAAAATAAAAATTAAATACGAGTAAAAGCATAAAATGCTGATTTCAAGTGTTCGCCATTGTGGTGGGAATCGCTTGAAACCAGCATTTTAATTTGTTTAGGGCAAAGGATAAAACCCGGAGGTTTGTTTATTTGGTAACAAATGCACTATTCATAAGGAACTCGGCACTCTTCTGAATACTTACCATAGGGTCAAAAGAATAACGCTCCACTTCTACCACGTAATTTTTCATACCAGCTTTGTCTGCTGCGGCAAAGGATGGTTCGAAATTCATCATGGTCTCGTCGCCGCCCAGTTCTTTTTCGTCTTTAACATGATAAATCTCGAAACGACCTGGATATTTATCAAAATAGGCGATAGGATCTGCTCCGCCAACGGTGATCCAATAAAGGTCAAGTTGGAACATCACCTTGGCAGGATCGGTATTTTCGAGCATGAAATCGTAAATGGTAACGCTGTCGACCTGGCTGAATTCCCTATCATGGTTATGATATCCAAAACGAATACCCGCTGCATTGCATTTCTCTCCAACTGCGTTGAAATAATCACAATACTTCTTCAATCCATCGAGGCTTGCATAACCTTCAGCACCCATCCATGGCTGAACAATCCATTTAACGCCGGCTTCCTTATGGGCTGCAATGGCATTATCCCACCAAATCATAGTGGATTCCCAATTTGCAGAGTCGGGGAGTGACTGTCCGGTGTGTGAGCCTAGAAATTGCATACCGCTTTTTTCAACCAGAGCTTTAAAATCAACCGGACTCATGCCGTAGAATTTACCGTCGCTGTAACCGGCTGCCTCAACGAATTTATATCCCATTTTCCCGACTTCCGTAACGGTTGAATCGGGGTTGGATTTCATGTGGTCGCGAACCGAATAGAGCTGAATTCCAATATTCTTCTCAACTGCAGGTGCAGTGCAGGAAGTAACTGTTAATACCAACAAAATCGCTGGCGTTAATGCGAATAGGTTTTTTAATTGCATTTTGATTAAGTTTATGGGTGGTTTGTAATGCGCATGAAATTAAGGCTTTTTCTCTAAAGTCTGAAATTATTGCTGCAAATAATGCTCTCAGAAGCTAAATTCATCGCCAACCGACGGAATCGATATGGATTGGTAGCCGGCCTCTTCAAGATGAGCCTGATACCCTTTCTGCGACTCGTATTCGCCATGAACAATGAAAACCTTCGCAAGCTTCGACTTATCCTGGCATTCGAGGAAGCCCATCATTTCTTTATAATCGCCATGTCCGCTGAAGGACTCGAGCCTTTTGATTTCTGCCTTTACCTCATAAACATTCCCATGGATCGACACTGTTTTCTCCCCTCTGAGAATTCTTGCGCCCAAGGTTCTGGGAGAGCAGTAGCCCACAGCAAGAATTGTGTTTGCAGGGTTGGAAATGCTGTTAGCCAGATGATGCTTCACCCTGCCGGCTTCCATCATGCCCGATGCGGAGATAATAACGCATGGGCGCTTTATACCATTAAGCTTCTTGGAGTCTTCGCGGGTTTTTATGTAGAAAAGGCTGTTGAACCCGAAGGGATCGGGGTCCGTGAGCATCACTTCAAGTATTTCCTTGTTAAAACACTCCGGGTGCAACCGGAAAATATCAGTAGCATTTACCGCCAATGGGCTATCGACATAGATATCGACCTTGGGCATCTTTCCCTCGTTGAAAAATGTATTTAGCGAATAAACTATTTCCTGGGTTCTTCCCACGGCAAAAGATGGGATAATAAGCTTCCCTCCTTTTCGTATGCAGGTGTCCTTAACAATATTAAGCAGTTCTTCTTCCGATTCATTGGCGTCCAGATGAAGCCTGTTTCCATAGGTGGCTTCGGTGATGAGTATGTCTGCCTGTGGGAATGGTTTGGGGTTGGCAAGGATCCGGTTGATTGGGCGTCCTATGTCGCCGGTGTAGGCTATAGTTTGTTTGCGACCGTCTTCGGTTATTTCAATACTGGCAACTCCACTGCCAAGCATATGCCCGGTGTTGGTGAACTTAACCTTTATGTTCTGATCAATTTGAAATTTCCGGTCATACGGAACCCCGATGAACAGCTCGAGGCATTGGATCGCATCCTGTTTGGTATAGAGCGGATCGAGAGGCTCAAGACCTTTCCTGGCCCGCTTTTTATTGTGGGTGTGGGTATCATGCTCCTGAATATAACCCGAATCGGCCAACATAATGGAACAAAGGTCACGGGTGGCATTGGTGCATATTACCGATCCCCTGAAACCAAGCTTGTAGACATAGGGAATAAGACCCGAGTGATCAATGTGCGCATGGGTGAGGATAATATGGTCGATTTCCTGAGGGTTAAAGCCCAGAGCGCGATTAAGCGCATCGGTTTCCATACCTTTGCCTTGGTACATCCCACAATCGAGTACTAATTTTTTGCCGTGTTTGGTAACAATCAGTGTTTTGCTGCCGGTAACTTCGCGGGCAGCACCGAGGAATTTTATCTTCATTTTTTGTAGTACTTTTGTTTTTAAAGGTAGAAAAAAAATCGCGTTGCTTAACTTTTCCCTGATGTAAATGTTATTGGAAATGAAAAAGCAAATGATTGAACGGCTGGGGAGGTAAAAATCCCATGAAATTCCAACTTGACAAAAAACGAATCATCAACACTTTAATTCCCAAACACCCGTATGAACCCGGTCGCAATCCAAACTGAGCCCGTTATCCGAATAGAATCGCTCTTTAAGTCGTTCAAAGACGTAAAGGCTGTTAATGGCATCAACCTGAAGCTTTTCCCGGGGGAGTTTATAGCCGTGCTAGGCCCGAACGGTGCCGGAAAGACTACTCTGGTTGAGATGATTGAAGGTATTCAAAAGCCTGATTCGGGTGAGATCTTTATCAAGGGGAAGCAATGGAAAAATCACCATGCAGAATTAAACAGGGTTTTGGGGATATCTTTGCAGGAGACCTGGTTTATTGAAAAGCTTACTGTAAAAGAAACCCTGATTCTTTTTGCCTCCTTTTATAAACTGGGCGAAGCCAGAGTAAAAGAAATTATTGCCCTTATCAGGCTCGAAGAAAAGGAAAAGGCGTATGTAAAGAATCTTTCCGGCGGACAGCGTCAGCGGCTTGCCTTGGGTATTGCCTTGCTCAATTACCCTGAAGTACTCATTCTGGATGAGCCAACCACCGGACTAGACCCGAATGCCCGTCGCGAATTGTGGGAGATTCTGCTGAAACTCAAAACCGAGAGAAACACCTCTCTTATTCTTACCACCCACTATATGGAAGAGGCCGAATACCTGTGCGACAGGATTATCATCATCGATCACGGCAAAATTCTTGCAAAAGGAAAGCTTAACGAGCTGCTGCAGGCTTGCGACAAACACGAGATCATCGAGATTGGGCTTCTGGGCCCGCCTCCCTTTGATTTCAACACGGTTCCCGGAGTTCAGAAATCCCGCTTTAACAGCAAAGACAACGCTTTTGTGCTTGAGGTAAAGCGGATTGTAGAGACTCTGCCCCTGCTGCTTAAAAAACTTGAAGAATCGAAAACTGAAATTGCCGAATTGCAATGCCGGACGCTAACTCTTGATGACCTTTTTATCTCCATGACCGGCAGACATTTAAACGCTTAAGAAGTATATCTGATGAAAAATTCATTACTGATTCTCACCATTTCCCATTTAAAAGAATTCATTCGCGAACCGGGATCCATGTTCTGGTCGTTCGGATTTCCAATACTCATGTCTATCGGTCTGGGCTTGGCTTTTTCGGGAAAGAAGGAAATCATGCATGGTGTGGGGCTTATCCCCTCTGCAAACAATAAGGAAATCCTTGTTCGGGACATTTTTTTCGGGGGAGGTGCTCCAAATGACACCCTTATTGAAAAGCGCTTCGACAACGAAAACGGAGTAACCCGTTACGCCTTTCACATTACAAGCTGGGAAAACGCGGAAGTGCTTATGAAAAGAGGCATAATAAGCAGTATTTTAACGGAGGAGGAAGGCAAGATGGTTTACCATTACGACCCGCTTAATCCCGAGGGTGAACTTATTCAGATTCAATTATCAAACTTTTTCAAATACGGTCACCTCGGTCAGGATACCGGTTCCATAAGACCTTTAAAGACTCAGGGAATGCGCTATATTGACTTCCTGATACCGGGACTCCTGACCTTGGGGATCATGATGTCGATAATGTGGGGTGTTTGTTATTCTCTGATTGAAAAGCGGTCGAAGAAACTACTGAGGCGAATGGTAGCCACTCCCATGAGAAAGACCGATTTCATGACCGCTTACTGGGCATCGCGATTGGTACTTACGGTTTTCGACAGCGTGGTTTTGCTGGTTTTCGCTTACTTTTTCTTCGGAGTTGTGATTCAGGGCAGTATTGCGGCACTGGCACTAATATTCCTTGCCGGGAACATTGCCTTTTTCGGCCTGGCAATCCTTATTTCGAGTCACACGGCCAACACACAAGTTGGTAACGGGATGATATCACTTATTACAACCCCCATGATGGTTCTCTCAGGAATCTTTTTCAGTTACCAGAGTTTCCCTCCATGGGCCATAAGTGTTATCAAGGTACTGCCACTGACCAAATTCACCGATGAGGTAAGAGCGATAGTAAACGAAGGTGCAGGTATTGTTGATGTTCTGGATGGTGTAGCAATTCTGGGGGTGTTTGGCGCTATCACTTTCTTTATCGGGTTACGAATATATAAATGGTTCTGATTTTTACTTTGGCAGATTGGAATTTTCGTTAAGCTGAAAATCATATAATTTTGTATTCGCTTCAACAAGAATATATCACAAGAATTAAAATCATGTTTTACAACTTTAACAACAACTTACAATGAAATCAATTATCGTTTTTCTGTTATTTTTCTCTGTATCATGCGCTGTGGTTCCGTTCACAGGAAGAAAGCAGTTTACAGCCATCCCCTCCTCTCAGATGTTTACCCTAAGTGCCGATAGCTACAGCCAGGTTCTGAAAGACAACAAAGTTTCGGCCAACCAGACCTATATTGCCCAGGTAAACCGGGTAGGGGAAAAATTGACCGTAGCTGTAGAAAAATATATGAAAGAGAATGGAATGGAATCGAGTCTGGAAGGTTTTGACTGGCAGTATACCGTGTTGGAATCGGAAGAGATGAATGCATGGTGCATGCCGGGAGGACAAATTGCCTTTTATGAAGGCATCATGCCGGTTTGTCAGGACGAGAGTGGGATTGCCGTTGTTATGGGGCATGAGATCGCTCACGCGATTGCCAAGCACGGCAACGAGCGTATGTCGCAGCAGCTGATGGTTCAAATGGGAGGTGTTGCTCTTTCGGAAGCGCTGCAGACCCAGAAGGAAACAACACAACAGTTGGCCCTTCTTGCGTTTGGGGTAGGTTCGAAATTAGGGATTGAGCTCCCCTATAGCAGAACCCACGAATCGGAAGCCGACGAACTTGGATTGTATTTTATGGCCATGGCAGGCTTTGATCCCCGCACAGCACCTGCCTTCTGGGAAAGAATGCAGGCCATGAGTTCGTCTCGCCCCCCTGAGTTCCTGTCAACACATCCCGACCCTGCAAACCGTATCAAAGACCTTAACAAACATATGGCTAAGGCTCTGGAATATTACGAATAAGTCCGTTAACTGATTTAAGCTTGAAGAGTCCATAAAAGCAATGCTTTTATGGACTCGGCAAACTAAAAGTTTCTTGAAAGAATAATCGCAACCAAGCCTGCCAGATACATCAGAAACATAAGTGTAATCAAGCCCGTTACGCCTTTAACGCCTTTAAACTCCTTCCATATAAAAACGCCCCATAAGGCTGCAATGAGAGTTGCTCCTTGTCCTAGTCCATAGGAAATCGCAAAACCCGCTTGTTCCGATGCGATAATGTTTAAAGTAAAACCAAGACTCCAGATAGCTCCTCCAAGGATGCCTATAAGATGGAGTTTGAAATCACCTTGTTTAAAGTAATCCGCATAGCTTACTTTTTCGCCTGAAAAAGGTCTGTACATTACCATTGTGTTCCAGAGGAAACTTGAAAGGAGCAACCCGACTGAGAACATAACGGAAGCTGTATAGGGAGTAAGTTTTCCTGTTTCGGGATCAGCAAAATTGCCTACCATGGAAGCTGCAACAAAGCGGTAGAAAAACCCCATGAGCAAGCCCGCGAATATGGATATAACAATTCCTTTGGTTTTTGTTTTGTTTGTAGTATGCGCCTTTTTCCTGTATGACATTGCTGAAAGAACCATTGCAGCAGTAACCATAGCAACCCCGGCAAAGAGAACAATAGGGTTACCCACAGGAGTTGCCATATAATTGGTTATTACCCCAATCACCAGAGCAAGTCCCACACCGATGGGGAAAGCAACTGCCATACCGGCAATATCGATAGCTGCCACCAGAAGAATATTGGAAAGGTTAAAAACAACTCCACCCAAAAGAGCAAGGGCAAGGGATTTTGGCGCGGCCTGTAACAAATCTGTTACAAAACTTCTGCCTTCCTCTCCGGTACTGCCTGCTGTGAAAGCCATAATGAGCGAGAGGAACAAAACGCCAAGCGAATAGTCCCAATAAAACAATTGGAAAGCCCACTTTTTCGAGGCAAGTTTCTGGGTATTTGCCCAGGATCCCCAGCAAAGCATTGTGACTACGCACAAAACAACGGCCCAGGTGTAGGAGTTGATTGTTATCATGGATGAATTGGTTTTAGTAAAGGTTGGTGCAATATAGGAAAAAAAATGAAATGAGGATATGTCGATTGATGGACGTACAGATTAATTGATTTCGAAATTTGACCTGTCCGCCCTTCCTTCACCATTTCTTCACTTCCTGCCTTTCAACCTCTTGTGATCCGCTACTCAAATTCCTTCGGAACCCCGCAGATCATAATGAAAGGCTTATCAGGCGAGGCATTGCGGTATTGGTGCTTTTCATTGGGATTGACCAGCGCGAAATCACCGGCCTTAAGAGGTTTCCTCTCCCCCGACTCATTGACCAGTTCGCCTTCCCCCTCGATAATAAAGTTCATGTGCTCGTAATTATGCTGATGATACGGAGTAAAACCTCCCGGATCAACAGTGAAAACCCTGTATGCATAAACCGGTGCCCCATCTTCACGGCTTAGAGGGATTTGTTTCCAAGCGTCTTTGGCACCTTCCATATTTACTTTGACTTTTTGCACTGCGCTTAGCGATATTACTTTCATGATGTTGAATTTAAGGTTGTTGAATTTAAACAAAAAAAGTGAGCATATGTTTCCGAAATTCTACTTTATCAGGCATTGCTCAACTTTCGGATGAGGAAAAAAATCCCTTTCTGAGGGTAGAAACATCCCTCTTTCGCGTGATAAATTTCGGGTTAACCCGCTCCAAACCCTTGTAACCTAAAATAAGGCTTAATCTATTCGATAGTAATATGCACCTCAGGTTGCTGCAAAAAATAGTTTCGGATTTCAATTGTTGAAAATACTATATAACTTTAGCCCTTAACATAGCAAAATCAGAGCATGTTTTTTCCTTCGACTTGCTAAACAAAAGATTCAAAAGCAAACCTTGAATGTTTTATACATGCTTATAAAAAAACCCATCCGAAAACTACTGTTCAGCTGCAGAAGAATAATTTTTCCAACTGTCTTGATGTTCCTTGTCCTGCCATCAGCTTATTCACAGAGAGAAAATATCGGTTTCAGCCATCTTTCCATAGAGGATGGATTATCGCAAAACACCGTGAATTGTATTCTTAAGGATTCAAGGGGATTCATGTGGTTTGGCACAAACGATGGCCTCAATAAATATGATGGCTATCAATTTAAAATATACAGGCACAGCACCCAAGATTCGACTTCGTTAAGCAACAACCGGGTATATTCTATGATTGAAGATCAGAAGGGAAATATATGGATAGCCACCAAATCAGGTCTGAACCGGTTTATACGCGAAACAAACAGTTTTAAGAGATACCTGTCTGATCCGCTAAACAAACAAACCCTTTCTCACAATTTTGTCCGACGGGTGTATGAAGATTCCAAAGGAAATATATGGATTGGAACTCTTGGAGGAGGCCTTAACCGTTATAATCCTACGGATGACAACATTGAACGGGTAAAAACCAATTGTGCCAGTCAACCTGAAATAAGGAGGGAAAACGATAAAGTATCCTCTATTCTTGAAGATTCCTATGGTAATTTATGGATTGCCGACCATAGCCGGGGCATTTACCTCTTCAGCCCAACTGATAACAGCCTGAAGTATTTCCCCTTCTCAGATAAAAATGACGCTCCCGATAATTCCGGAAAAACACTTTTTGAGGACAGGCAAGGGAATATTTGGATTTGCACCGAGGGTGAAGGCTTGTATCTGCTAAACCGTACTACAGGCAAGTTCCAACATTATTTTTATAAGCCGGGAGGAAACTCCTTAAGCAATAATATTGTAAAGGATATTTTTGAAGATGAGAAGGGACAAATTTGGATTGCTACCGACGGTGGCGGCCTGGATATCCTGGATCCGGAAACAGGAAAATTTTCCGGGTATCATTATGATATCTCTGACCCGATGAGTCTGAGCAGCAATGCGATATATTGCCTCTACAAAGATAACCACGGAATTTTATGGATTGGAACTTTCAACGGTGGTGTTAATCTGTTTAATAGCAACAAGAAAGCTTTCAATCACTTCACCCAGATAAGCAACAACAAAAATAGCTTAAGCCACAAGGCTGTCCTTGCATTTTGCGAAGATAATCAAGGAAATATCTGGATTGGAACCGATGGCGGGGGCGTAAATCTTTTCAATCCCCTGAAAGAGAGCTTCAAGGCCTACCGACATGATCCAAACAATCATAAAAGCCTGAGCAGTGATGTTGTGACTTCCATTCTTCAAGACACAAAAGGCCGGATTTGGGTAGGAACCTATTCAGGTGGGCTTAATCTGTTTAACCCGTCAACGGAAACCTTTACATCTTATAAGCACGATCCGGATAACCCAAACTCCCTTGGAATTAATGCTGTGTGGACAATTTATGAGGACCTTGCAAATAACCTTTGGATTGGTACTTTAGGCGGGCTTGAGTTATTTGACCCTGTCAAAGGTGTTTTTACTCATTACCTGACCGAATCGCAGGAGACAAAAGAATCTGTTTCACCAGAGAAAGTAACATGTATCCTGGAAGACAAGAAAGGGAATTTCTGGGTCGGGGGATCAGGATTAAACAGGTTTGACCGTATAACTGGCAGGTTTTTCCCGATTAAGGATACAAAGTTTATGAACTATGATATCCGACACCTGCAAGAAGACAATAACAGTATTTTATGGATTGGTCTCGAGGGAGGAGGACTTATGTCATTCGATCCGGAAACCAATGAATCAAAAACATTCACTTCCATTGACGGACTTCCTAATGATGCCGTCCACTGCATTATTGAAGATTACCAGGAAAATTTCTGGATCAGCACCAACAAGGGAATTTCACGTTTCAACCGAAAAACTTCAAGCTTTAGAAATTACGATATCAATGATGGTTTACAAAGCAATCAACTTTCTTATGGAGCCGGATTGTTGGCTTCAAACGGTCAGATCTACTTCGGGGGAGTAAATGGCTTTAATTATTTCTACCCCGACAGTATCAGGGATAATCCGAGTATCCCCAATATTGAAATCACCGAGCTTAAAATTATGAACAAGCCGGTTGAGATTGGAGGAGAGAATTCTCCGATCACAAAGGATATCAGCATGACACGTTCGATTACCCTAAAACACGCCCAATCGGTTGTCACTTTTGAATTTACTGCCCTCAATTTCACTTCCCCCGAGAAAAATGAATACCGTTATAAGATGGAAGGTTTTGACGACGACTGGAACGATGTCGGGAACAAACGAACCGCTACCTACACAAACCTCAACGCCGGAAAATATATTTTTAGGGTTATCGGATCAAACAATGACGGAAAATGGAATTCGGAAGGGGCTTCGCTTGAAGTAGTGGTGCTCCCCCCCTATTGGAAAACTTTCTGGGCATTTTTGGTTTACGCCCTCATCCTTTTCTTTATGCTGTACTCCTATCGTAATTACTCAATAAAACAACAAAAACTTAAGAATACTATTATTCTTAAGGATATTGAAAAAGCTAAAGTTGAAGAAGTTAACCAGGTAAAACTCCGGTTCTTTACCAATATTTCGCACGAATTGAGAACTCCTCTTACCTTAATACTAGGCCCGTTAGAGCGACTCCTTTCAACCGTAAAGGACCCGGAAGTTAAAAACCAATTGCTTACAATGAGGAAAAGTTCGGGTCGCCTCCTTAATCTGGTTAATGAGCTTATCGATTTCAGAAAAATGGAAACTGGCCATATGCATCTAAAGGTAAGCCGCGGGGATATTATTCCCTTCGTTTCGGATATAAAATCTGCATTTGATGAGCTTGCTCTCAGGCATAAGATCCAGTATACCTTCAAAAGCAACACATCCTCATTCCAGGCCTATTTCGATCTTGAGAAACTTGATAAGATTATTTACAATCTCTTGTCCAATGCTTTCAAATGCACACCCGACAGAGGCAAAATTGTTGTTGCTATTCACATCACGAGGGAGGGTGAAAACAATAGTCCACATTCCGAAGAACCTGATTATTCATTCGGAATACCTCTTAAAGAGAATTTCATTGAGATATCGGTTGAAGATACAGGTCCCGGAATTGCTTCAGAGCGCATTCCCCACATCTTCGACAGGTTTTACCAGGTGTCGGGAAGTGAGAAAACAATCCGGAATATCGAAAAACACGGATCCGGAATAGGCCTCGACCTGACCAAAGACCTTGTTCTCATGCATCATGGCGAGGTATCTGTAATAAGCAAACCTGGCAAGGGTAGCACATTCATAATCAGGCTCCCGCAAGGAAGGGAGCATTTTAGCGGAGAAGAAATAAAGGATTTTCATTACGCTGCCCCCGAAATTCAGAAATATAAGAAATCAGACATCAACATGGATCTTGAAGAGCTTGTTCTTTCAGAAAAACCCGTTCGGGAATCAAGCGGAAAGAGAGCCAGACCTACAGTTCTTATTGTTGAAGACCAATCCGATTTGCGTAGTTTTATACAAGATATCCTTACACCCGACTATGAAGTGTTTGAAGCTGAAAATGGCGTTCAGGGTTGTGAAATCGCTTATAGGGAGATTCCCGATCTGATAATTTCAGATATTATGATGCCTGAAATGGATGGGATTCAACTATGCGCAGAACTGAAAAACGACGAGTCAACAAACCACATCCCCATTATCCTGCTTACAGCCAAATCAACAGTTGAGTCAAAAATGGAGGGTTTCAAGACCGGAGCCGACGATTACATCCCAAAACCCTTTAGCCCGGATCTGCTGATTGTCCGCCTGCAAAACCTTATAAGCACAAGAGAACTCCTCAAAGAAAAATTCAAGAGACAATTCCTGCTTCAACCCCGCGAGGTGCTTATTGAATCGGCAGATGACAAGTTCCTTGTTAAAGCCTTAAAAATTGTTGAAGACCATATTTCCGATCCTGTTTTTGATGTGAAACAGTTTGTGCGTGAAATTGGCATGAGCAGATCGGTACTTTACAGAAAACTTGAAGCCGTTACCGGACAGTCGGCTAACGAGTTTCTAAGGAATATCCGCTTAAAAAGAGCAGCACAGCTACTCTCCCAAAACAAAATGACGGTGAGCGAGGTAAGTTATGAGGTTGGGTTTAACGATCCCCAATATTTCAGCAAGTGTTTCAGCAAGCAATTTGGAAAGACTCCCTCTGACTATGCCGCAGGCAATTCGGCAAAAAAACGATGAAACCTTAGATTCCGGTATTTGAGAGGATTTTACCTGCTATTTGGGATGTTTATCCACTCCCGAAACGCACTTCAAGATTACATTTGTGGTATAAATGTAATTCGTGAATAATGAACATTCTTCAGCGGTACAAGGAATCTGTAGGTAAGTTTCAAAATGCGTTTTCAGGCGAAAAAACGGAAGGGATCTCAGCTTTTGAAATAATGCATATTCTACTCATAATAATACTAGCTCTTTTTATTATCTATATCTTGTAAGGCCAGGAAATTAAACAATTCATCACATGAAACCTCGGTCTCTCAGCCTGTTCATACTATTTACATTCACCGGAAAAACAAAGGATATACAAATCTTACGATTGACGGTTTCATCATCCCCTTAAAATAAATTTCATTACGATGAATGGCAGGTTACTGACAGTCTTATTGCTTCTGTATTCCTCCTCAACTGCTTTTTCGGGGGATTACAACACTATTCTCGCCGGTCATAAACAACTGCTCATTGAAGAAATCGCCGATAAATACCTTCCCCCGGGAATGCACATTGTGGATCCCGAAAAATACTATTGGCCAAAAGCAATTGCACGGTTTGAGCGTTATGGTAAAAATGATTCCCTCGCAAATTCATGGGTGGAAAAGCTGGCGGCAAGAAGCCCGTTCCATTTTACCCTGCTTGGAATGGCGCGAATGATTTCGCTCTACCCTGATGCTCCGGCGATAAAAACGAATGAAATCCTTATTCTGAGAAAGGTGTTTGATGTGAAAAGCTCATATAATCCCTGGACTGCTGAGGGCACAGAAAACCATATAAATATGTCGAGAACAAGCGGCTATATTTTTGCCCTTAAGGCCCTTGCCTATCCTGATGAATTTCCGGAAGCTCCGCTCCGATTAAAGGAAATGGAAGATTGGATCCTTTACTGGTCACGCAAAATTTATGTAGCTGGTACAGGCGAATGGAACTCAAGTATTTATGAAGTGTACAATCTTGCGGGTTGGCTTAACATCTACGATTTTTCTCCAAACCCTAAAATCCGGGCAGCTGCAAAAGCCGTTTTGGATTATTATGTGGCTGAACTATCCCTTTATTACAGCTTTGGAACCCCGGGTGGAGCTGAAATGCGCGGCACAGGAGCAGCCAATCGGAACATTGATGCCACAAACTACCTCAACTGGTACTGGTTTTCGGAGGAACTAACGCCTATGACGGGCTTTGCAGGCAGTCATTATATTCAGGTAATTCACGCAGCAACAAGCAACTACATTCCAAACCCTATCGCTGTCAATCTGGCTCGCAAAACTTACTTGTCACCCTCCTTTTACAGAAACAGCAATCCCTCCTATTTGCTTGATACTCCTTCTTTTGTTGATCACTTTTTTTATGCCGACAGCATTTTTACGCTCGGGAGTTGTAACAGCCCATATGGAGGATGGACAGGTACCACCTACCAAATGGTTAACTGGAAGCTTGCAGTAAAAACAAAGGACGGAAGTCCACCTTTCGAAATATCAGGAAATGGCCGCTTTTACGATGAATGGTCGGGTAAAACAACCAATCCGTTTACTCAGATCGTGCAACACAGGAATGTGCTTGTTCAAATGACCAGGACCCCTGTGAATTCAAAAAACATGATTTCGGAAATCCAGGGTATAATAAACCAATGGCAAATTGACTGGTGGCATGACTTCAAATTGAGGTATCCCGGGGAGGAAAAACCTCAGGTTGTAAATATGGGAAATAAGATCATCGCATTGAATAAAAGCTTTATCAGCCTCCCTGAGTCCATTGGCTGGAAAACCACTGGAAATGCATGCTATCTCGACATGAAAAAAGCGTATGCGGTTGTCAGATTTCTGGGCGATGGCGAAAACATGACTCCGCAAAAACCTCAAAAAACTGAACCAGATCGGCAATTTCTATTGGATCAGGCCAAACCCGGAAAACTTTGCGGATTCGTGATTGAGATATGTGATGCTGCTTCATACTCTGGTTTTAGTGACTTTATAGCAGAGGCAGATTCTCGTTCATCACTTGACAGGAAATGTATTCAGGACGGCCAGATAAGCTATTTTTCTATTTCAGGCGATACTATTGTTGCCCGCTACAACGCAAGTGGAGCATTCACAGAGGCTACTTCTGACTGGGGCTATGGTTGTGTTAAACCGGCGATTAGTATTACTGAGCCTCCCTTTCATCAACCGGAATGGCCAAAAGGATATGGTTATGGAAGAGTTCCCGAATGTTATGTAAATGGAGTGAAACAGGATGTAGAATCGATAATTCCGGTATTTATGGGTCCAAACCTCGTACTTGAAAACAGCATCCTTACTTTCATCGATGGAAATCACAGAATTGTTACCGACTACAGTGGTGTATTTCCTGATTTCAGAGAGTATTTCGAAAACGATTAGAAACAATACCCCCCAAGCTATGAAACAAAAATTTCACCTTCTGCTACTTTCAGTTGTGGGAGTAATTGGAATTCCTATGGAATCAACGGCTCAAACAAGCGGGCTTATCCAACCCCGGCAGTATTACGGTGCAAGATTTGAGCCTGTTAATCAGGTATTGCATGGGGCAGGACAATCAACACAAGCCTTTCAGGAATACTGTAAAGTTTTGGATAACAAAACCCAACCGCTGCTTTATATGAGCTACACGGGCCTTAAAACTGGGAATTACCTCAAACAATTTGACAGGCTTAGTTCTGATTTACAAAACTTTCAGGGCCAGATCCAACTACAGATTGGTTTATCGATGACAAAGGATGGGTCGCCTGAACTCCATTACGAAAATGAGGTAGCTGAAGGCCGATACGACACTCAGATAGCTGAATTTATTGATTTCATGGGTGCATTTAAGGGTCCGGTTTTTCTTAGAATCGGATATGAGTTTAACGGACATTGGAATGGGTATGAAGCAGAAGCCTATAAAAAAGCATTTGTCCGGATTGAGAATAAAATACGTGCAGCCAATGTTTCTGTCGCCACAGTCTGGTGCTATTCGCCAGATGGGAAAGACAAGGATTTCATGAATTATTACCCTGGAGATAAATATGTCGACTGGTGGTCAATAGATCTGTTCTCGGCTTCCCATTTTACCGATTCGTCGAGCATAGCATTTCTCGATAGTGCACATGCACATCACAAGCCGGTAATGATTGGGGAATCCACGCCAAGAAGAGTGGGTGTACTTGAAGGACAAAAAAGCTGGGATAACTGGTTTGCACCCTATTTCAATATTATTCATCAATATCCTCAGATAAAAGCTTTCTGTTACATAAATTGGGATTGGTCAAATTACCCGCAATGGATTGAATGGGGAGATGCCCGAATCGAGAAAAATCAGGAAGTTCTTGAAAACTATCAGAAAGAAATGAGCCGCGATTTATACCTTCACAGGAGTATTATAGATTAATAGCGTATTAACCTTCGCTGAGCACATACACTAGCCTACCCGGTTCTTCATACCACTTCGTTTCGTTACGACTCAAAGGCAATACATATAATAATCAGAGATGGTTGTTTTTGGTTGGCAGCTGCGCTGCCAACCAAAAACAACCATC
>JAIFNN010000078.1 GCA_020047715.1 Bacteroidota bacterium
CCTTCACCAACGACCTTTACTGGCGATCTCCATTCAATATGAAGCTGGCAATCGGAAAAGAGCTCTTTGGTTTTAATAATTCCTGCACCCGGTTTAACTGTTAATACCGCATCTTCCACAAGCCATTCAGCCTTGCCCCCTTCTGAATTCTGCCATTGTTCAAGATTATTACCATCAAAAAGAACAATAGCATCTGACGGAGCGGATACCCCAGACCCCGGTTTAACTATCGCAGGAACAGGCTCCCATACTTCGGTAAGCTTCGGGTCTTCCTGTGAAAACAGATTGAAACTGATTGCAAAAATTGCAATTAGGATAAAGGACTTTTTTAAAGAGTTCATGGGGTGTGATTTAATTATTTGAAAAATTTGTGTTTTTAGCCATCAAGTCGCAAATTTAAAGAAATTCTTTTTTCAGAATGAAAGATAAATAATTTTCTCGATTTATTACATTATAAACTGCATCCGGGTAGTTTTTTGCCCACGCTCCCGGTACCTTTTTGTTTTTGTTGCTGTATTTCATTTCGAAAGCATATAGCTTTCCGTCCCGTTCTTCAACCCAGTCGATTTCCTGCTGGTCATAAGTGCGCCAAAAATAGTTGTTTGATAACCAACCTTCAAAATGCTGCAATTTCAATCGCTCCGAAATGATATAGTTTTCCCAGAGCTGCCCAACATCGTTTCTTAATACCAGGGGATTGAAATTGGCTATCAGCATATTTCTGATGCCGTTGTCCCAGAAATAATAGCGGGGTGATTTCGATATTTCTTTACGGAGATTTCGACTATAACCTTCGATACGGTATATCACAAAAACTTTTGACAAAAGATCAAGGTACTTCTCCACAGTGTTTTTATTGAGACCAACGTTTTGTGCAAGCTCATTTATCGATACTTCGTTACCAACCTGAAACGCCAGCAGCCTAAGTATATTTACCAGTTTCGACGAATTTTTAAGACTATCCAGTGTTAGGATGTCTTTCAGTAAATATGAATTAACGAGCTCTGTCAGATATTCAATTTTTCGCTGATTATCTGAAATTGTTACGATCTCAGGATAACTACCAAACAAAAGCCTGCTTTCGAGTCTCGACTCGGTTTCAATCGGATTTTCATGCGATTGAAGCTCGCACTGGGCTAATGGATGAAGCTGAAAGCTGTACTTCCGGCCGGTAAGCGGTTCCCCGACATTGTTCGAAATATCAAATGCCGATGAGCCGGTAATCAGCACATGCAGCCCTTCAATCTCATCAACCATTAGTTTCAGAATTTGCCCTGCTTTTTCAATTTTTTGCGCCTCGTCAATTACAAGGTATTTGTTATTTCCAATAATCTGCCTGTATTCATCAATTCCTTTGTTTTGCAACTTAAGTGACGTGGTGTAATCTTCTCCATTCAAATAGAGGCATGGCTCGTCAAGGCTTTTTATTATTTCTTTTATAAGCACGGTTTTTCCTGTCCGCCTTGCACCAGCAATGATTAGTACCTTGCCCGCCTGCATGCGGTTCATTATTCTTTTCTGGATTATTCGGTTTATCATTAGCGAAATTTACAGTATTTTAGTCGTTAAACTGATAAAATTAATGTAAATATTTACATTATACAAACGGAATTACTATAAATAATGATATTAAAAAGACTGTATTAATATTAAAAAAGATAATCAACTGACAAAATTAACATTAAAATTGTCAGTTGATATGTCTTGAGTATTGATTAAAAAATTGATATATAGTCACTTGTGTAAAATTCTTGCCGTTCGTCCAAATCAATAGTCAGAAAGCTGAATTTGCCTAAGTCTGCCCGACTGAGCTATTTCTTTAAATCCTTATAACTGACAAGCCGGATACCCTTTTGGATTATGGCTTTTTTAACATCAGGATGGGTAAAAATATCAGTTACGGTTTGTCTCTCAGTAGCAACATTTTCATACCCGGTATGATATATGGCCTGTGCCTCCGGGGTGTTGAGTCCGGGATGCTCAACATAAAGGTAGGTTCCGGGTTCCAGTCTCTCAATCATCGCAATGAAATTTTGCAGTGGGGATTTCCCGGGTTCATCCTGGAAGTACTTACCGGCCGATTTCACAGGCGACAAGTCAATTTCCAGATTGTACTCACGGGCCAGCTTCTCATAGAGCTCCTTGAATTCAGGCGAAACCGATGTCCATCCCATATGACTGGAGAGGTGAGAAATCTGAGGGATTTTTTGCAGGGCAAGTTCAATTTGTGCACGTAGCTCCAGCTCAACTTCGGTAATATCCCATTTACTGTGAGCCAGGGTTCTGTTTTCAGGGTAATTCGCATTAGGCCATACCATAGGAAAAAAATATCCATCCGCATCCGTGATGCTTGAGGCGTTTGTCAGAGGACGCCACTTGTAATTGTCCCATTCGCTGTTGAGCACCAAATGAACCCCTACATCCAGTCCGGGATTTTCATTGAGCAGCCGAACTGCTTCGGGGTACCACGGACAGGGAACCATAATTTCAACGGACCTTACTATCCCGTTCCTGTATGATTCTATGCAAGCCAGGTTTGCATTATGCGAGGACCCGATATCATCAGCCCTGACCAGAAGTTTTATTTCCTGTTGTCCATTTAGGGTCTGAAATAGCAGTAAAACGAAAATTGACAGCATTATTTTTGATTTCATGGGTTTCTCGATATATGAGTTGAGTTTGGATTTTTAACGATTTTTTAATTCACCGACAGATTCGACTACTATTTTTGGTAGACCAGCTCCGACACCTTACTTTCCTTAAACCCGATGCGATGTGCAATAGCTGTTACCGTGTCCCCTGAAACCAATGCAATTGGCTGGGAATAAAGCTGCCAGTGCTTAGTGTTTAGACCTTTATGGTTAATCTGGTAAACGATGGATGCTCCTTCTGTGGCAGAAGAGATCTTTGCCAGACCCTCATCTTGTTTGATTTCAGGGGACAAAGTCTCCGGCTGTATGCCATCAGGCCACATTTCCCAAAGCAATTCTTTTTCAGTGAAATGCTTCACGCCTTTATCGTCGATCTTCCTTACCCACTGCTCATGAACCTTACGCATGCGCTCAAGGTCTGAGGCAAAGGATGGATCTGCTGCCAGGTTGCGCAGTTCGTATGGGTCTTTCTCAATATCGTATAATTCTTCCGGTTCCTTTGAGGTACGAAACCAGTATTTCTGGTCTTCATTCAAAGTACCCGCATCGCGCATTTCAAGTAAAACCTGCATGGTTTTGAGTTGTTTGCGAAAACTTATATCCAAATATGCCCCAAACTCCGGTCTGTAATTCCGAATATACTTGAATCGGGTATCCCTAACCGCCCTCCTGCAGTCGAACCACTCGTCCATGCGATCGCGAGCAGCAAAAACATACTCTCTGGGTGGGGATTTTTGCTCCCCCCAGAACGCCTGCCCATCCATGTATTCAGGTATTTTCACCCCAGCCAGTGAAAGTATTGTTGCAGGAACATCCACAAAACTGCAAAGATCATTAACTACTGTTCCATCCTCTTCTTTTCCGGGGAAGCGAATAATAAAGGGAACCTTAAGCCCTGTGTCGAGAATTTCTCTTTTTCCACGGGGGAGTGGACCGCCATGGTCGGAATAGAAGATGATGATGGTCTGATCCAAAAGATTCTCTTTTTCCAATTCAGCAATTAGCTCGCCCACCTCCCGATCCATGATGGTAATATTACTATAGACCCTTGCGATGTCGCGCCGGATTTCGTATGTGTCGGGGTAATAGGGTGGCACAAAAACGCTGTCGGGGTGAATGATTTCAGGTTCATCAAGCCAGACATTAACCTGTGACTCGTGGGTTCTCATCAGGTTGAAAATCGCGAAAAAGGGAGCGCCCTTTGGACGATTTTTCCAGGTTGCATAGCGACTCGATTCATCCCATGCCGCCCTGGGTGATTTGAACTGGTAATCCTCCTTTTCATTGTTTGTGCAATAATAACCGGAAGCTCTAAGAAATTCGGTGTAACATTTAACAAATGGCGGCGGAGTGCACTCGTAGGGTGGGATCTGAAGAGAGTCGGGCATATTGGCTACTCGCCTGGTTTCGCTGGTACGCATATTATTTCCCCCGATACCCGAGGGATACATACCTGTAATCAGTGAATTGCGACTTGGAGCGCATACTCCTGCAACCGAAAACATATTGGTGAACCGAACCCCTTCGGATGCCAGCTTATCGAGATTTGGGGTCAGGGCGACTTTGTCTCCATAACATCCCAACAGGGAACTTATATCCTCACAAACAATACAAATAATATTAGGAGCTTGTGCCGGCTCTTTTTTGGCAGTGCAGGAAATCATACCGGGGAGAAAAAGTATGAGGAGACAATCTATGCGTTTGGATTGGATACAATCAGGAAACACCTTCTTGCTGGCCGGTTTCAGGTTACAACCATTTGTTAACTTTGAAAAAGGGCTTCCGTTCTTGTGATTGTTTGAAAAGGCTTTAACCATGATTAGTCGTTTTTTATGCATCGTACCGAAAACCCATTTGTTTTAAGATAGTAATTCCCAATGAAAAGGGTTTTGTATTTCGGGGGTTCCGGATACCAGTAACTATCGAGTTGGGCGAACCAGGCCCTTTCATTGTTCTCCGTGGTGGAGGTCCAGAAGAGAGCCCATTGGTCTTTTCTTTTGAAATAGGCGTGGTTTGCAGCACCGGAAGGTAGTGCACTAAATCCGGATTCGTTTGTGCCATCCCATTTACAAAGGGCCCCATCTTCCGATACTTTGAGTTTCTGCCCGGCTTCTTCAACCCCAAGATGCGAAACCAGCGTCTGCCAGTCTTCTTTTGAAGGTATTCGCCAACCCTCCGGACAAATCCCCTGATTTCCCTCTTTATATTGCATTGCTTCATCCCAGGTGTAAAGGCCACCCATGATCGCGCATAGTTTTTCATCGTTCTGATAGCAGGTTTTTTCGATCTTTTGATTCTTGGTTTGTTGCATGTCCCTTACCAGCTCTCCTATATTTAAATTTTGGCGCATCCAGCATTGGGACCCGATTTGAACGGTCTCGTACGACCGATTGTCGCGCGAATCAATAAGCTCTTCTCCACACTTGAAAACGCCGGTCTGGCAATATATGCTTATATTCAAAAGCAGAAGACTGAAAAAAACAGAATGCTTCATTTCTTTAATTATTTTGGTAATCGAATGTGAACTCCAAAAATTCCCATCCCCATATACACCAAAATGGGTTCTGGGCTAATGCCACTTATCATGCGTTTAAAATCATTACCGAGCCTTAGAATGATGGTTTTACTGCTGTTGTTCGCAAGTCCGGGTTTTCTTGACTTGCTTTGCATTTTAAGACTTAAATCAAATATACTGCAAATTGCAGAATAAAACGTCCTCCCTGTTCTTAAAAGAGTTCGCTATTTTCTTAGTATTCATGATCGAACCCGGCTCCTGAATAGTTTTGGTATTTTAACTATCTTTATAAAAAATCGTCGTTCGTATATTCGTTGAAGAAATCCATTACGATAAATCCGTAATTCCATGCTTTAAAAAGACCATTTTGCTAGCTTGTCTTTTCATGGTAATTTTGAAATAAAAACCGTATGATAACCGCTGTGTTGATTGATGATGAAAAAGATGCGAATAGCGTTCTATCGAGTTTGTTGAATAACTTCACGACCAAAGTGGTAAAAATTCTTGGAACCGCTGATAATCTTGATGATGGTATCAAGCTAATTAACGATTCAAAGCCTGATGTGGTTTTTCTGGACATTCAAATGCCGGGCAGAAACGGGTTGGAAATTTTTAACCACTTCCCCAACCCTGAATTCAAACTCGTCATTGTTACTGCCTACAGCCAGTATGCAATTGATGCAATTAAAAAATCAGCCACCGATTATATTCTTAAGCCTGTGAGTTTCATGGAACTTCAGGAGACGCTTTCACGCATTTCAAGAATGCTGGAGTCTGAAAAGCAACAATATGAAATGGAAGACAAAATAGGATTTATTAATTCTCCAGAAATTCAAGGGGTTAGAATCGTCTTTGATGTAGAGACGGGTTTCATGCTGATTGATACCAGAATTATTGAGTACTGTTTTGCGGATCAGTCCTATTCGGTAATTGTTACCAACACCGGTAAGCACATTGTAATTTCCAAACCGCTCAAGGAATTGCAGGAAATGTTGCCTGTAAAGCATTTCTACAGAACACATAAGTCTTACCTGGTAAATGTATACTATATCAGAAAGTTTGTGCGGGCAAGCGAAAGCTTTGTCTACCTGAAAAGCGGCAACAAAATTCCTGTTTCTGTAAGGAACACCACAAAAATCAAGAATGATATCAAACAGATGTTATCTATTTAACCAATAGTCTTCCTTTATAATCGCCGCAATTTAAATTATGAACACATCACGTTCCTTCCATATTTCTCCCGATATTGTTTTTCCCGGGTCCCTTATGACATTAGGAACACCTTCAATTTATCATAGTTGGTGGTTTTGGATGGTCGGTATTCTTTTTACCTTTTCATTGTGTGTGTTGGTAATCCTTTTCTACACCAGAAAAAGAAAGCTGATGGCTCAGTTGGATCTTCTGTCGCGCCAAAACTCGGAACTGCGGCTTCGTTCCCTGCAAATGCAGATGAACCCTCATTTTATCTTCAATTCACTTACCTCCCTCCAGGATTTGATTTTGTCGCAAAGCACCAAAGAAGCATTGATTTATCTTGGCATGTGGGCCGGGGTTATAAGAACCAACCTGGAAAATGTTTTGGAAGAATATGTTAAGCTCTCTGACGAAGTGGTTTTTCTTCAGAAATACACGGAAATGGAAAAGGCACGTTTCAAGGGAAAATTGAATATTCATTTTACCAACCGGATAATCGACAACAGCATTATGATTCCCCCAATGATCATTCAGCCGGTTATAGAAAATGCCATCAAACATGGAATTGGGACTTTGAATCAGGGTGGTAATATTTATGTGGATTTGCTTTCCGACTCCAAAAATGTCTTTATTTCTGTTGAGGACGATGGGGTAGGCCGAGTGGAGTCACTCAAGCCGGAAGCCTACAAACATAACGGAATTGGCCTTGGCGTTATTGAAAAGAGGTTGGAGCTGCTTAACCAGAAATTTAATTCATCAGATCACCATTTTGAAATAATCGATTTGGAAAAAGACGGAAGTCCTTCCGGGACCAAGGTCTTGATTAAAATGCTTATTGTAAACGGTATACAGTAAAAGGAAATCCTTCCTGACCGCGTTAAAGTCACATTTCTTAACGAAGAAAAAGTGTCACGAATTCTTTAGATTCAAATCGTTACATTCGTTTTCTAACAACTACTTAAATGGATTCGGAGTCCTCTTTAATCGATTTGCAAGGATCCTGGCATGGATGCTGCTGTGATGCTTTAACTTTTTCCCATCTTAAGATATCCATCTCGGGCAACAATTTCGAATGCTGGGAACAAATCACCCCGAATTGCGAAGAGCCACTATGGTCGGATAATTCGGATTTGAGCGGGAAGTTTTTCCTGAGGGATTACCACGAAGACAAAAATTCATTTAGCAAATACTTTCGATTGGTTTTTTTTCCCAATGATAACATTTCCACCGAGAAAGTGAAAAAAGGGATTGACTTGAGCAATAAACTCCTGCTTGTGGAGGGTATAGGTTTATACCTTTTTGAAGCCGGCTTGATGACCAGAATATAGGGTACTTGCCGCGAACCGGAGCCCACGGCAAGTCCTTTTGTTTATTCGCGGATGCTGTCTATCAGAATTTCCAGTATTTTCTTGGCCGCAACCGAAACCGATGTGCCCGGCCCAAAAATTGCAACAACCCCCGCTTTATAAAGGAAATCGTAATCCTGCGCCGGGATTACTCCCCCGGCAACAACCATGATATCTTCACGGCCTAGTTTTTTCAGTTCTTCAATTACCTGGGGAATGAGGGTTTTGTGTCCCGCTGCGAGACTCGATACACCCAACACGTGCACGTCGTTCTCAACGGCCTGTTTGGCAGCTTCTGCAGGAGTCTGGAACAAGGGCCCAATATCTACATCGAAGCCCATATCGGCATAACCTGTGGAAACTACTTTGGCCCCGCGGTCGTGGCCATCCTGTCCCATTTTGGCAACCATGATCCTGGGCTGGCGACCTTCCAGTTTGGCAAACTCGCTGGCAAGCTCCCTGGCTCTCTTAAAATTAACATCTTCCATTGATTCGGCTGAATATACTCCTGATATTGATCTTACAACAGCTTTATACCTTCCGGATACTTTTTCGATAGCATCGGATATTTCTCCAAGGCTTGCGCGTTTCATGGCTGCATCCACCGATAACTCCAGCAAATTGCCTTTGCCGGTTTTCACGGATTCAGTAATGGCATCGAGAGCTCTGGCTACCTCCTCGTTGTTTCGCTCCGACTTGAGTTTATGAAGTCTCCTGATCTGCGATTCTCGAACAGCGGTATTGTCGACCGTGAGAATATCAATCGGATCTTCCTTCTCAAGTTTGAATTTGTTGATACCGACAATAGTGTCTTTTCGGGCATCAATGCGAGCTTGCTTGCGGGCAGCGGCTTCTTCGATTCTCATCTTTGGTATTCCGGTTTCAATAGCCTTTGCCATTCCCCCGAGATTCTCAACTTCCTCAATGAGCTCCCATGCGCGCTGTGCGATTTCATGAGTCAGACTTTCAACATAATACGAGCCGGCCCAGGGATCCAGGGAGCGGTGCATCTGCGTCTCTTCCTGTATAAAAATCTGGGTGTTTCGGGCAATTCGGGCTGAAAAGTCAGTAGGCAAAGCGATAGCTTCGTCAAGTGCATTTGTGTGCAGACTCTGCGTGTGCCCAAGAGCAGCAGCCATTGCTTCGATGCAGGTGCGTGCCACGTTGTTGAACGGATCCTGCTCGGTAAGACTCCAGCCTGAGGTCTGGGAATGAGTACGGAGCGCCATTGACTTGGGATTCTTGGGGTTGAACTGTTTAACAATTTTGGCCCAAAGCATACGCGCTGCTCTCATCTTGGCGATTTCCATGAAATGGTTCATTCCGATTGCCCAGAAAAACGACAGCCGGGGCGCAAATGCGTCAATATCGATTCCCGCATTGATACCGGTACGGAGATACTCAAGACCATCGGCAAGGGTATAGGCCAACTCAATATCGGCCGTTGCCCCGGCTTCCTGCATGTGGTATCCAGATATGCTGATGCTGTTGAACTTAGGCATGCGACGGGAGGTGTATTCGAAAATATCAGCTATTATTCGCATGGAGGTTAAAGGAGGATAGATATACGTGTTTCTTACCATGAACTCCTTCAGAATGTCGTTCTGAATCGTACCACTTAACTCCTCAAGCTTCGCTCCCTGTTCAAGTCCGGTAACAATGTAAAATGCCATGATTGGGAGTACCGCTCCGTTCATGGTCATGGAAACAGACATTTTATCAAGGGGGATTTGATCGAACAGAATCTTCATATCCAAAATGGAGTCAATAGCAACACCAGCCTTGCCCACATCACCAACCACACGCTCATGATCGGAATCGTAACCCCTGTGGGTTGCAAGATCAAATGCAACCGAAAGGCCTTTCTGTCCGGCAGCAAGGTTTCTGCGATAAAAAGCGTTCGACTCTTCAGCCGTCGAAAACCCTGCGTATTGCCGAATGGTCCAGGGGCGGGTTACAAACATGCTGGTGTAAGGACCGCGAAGAAAGGGAGGGAATCCTGCAGCGAAATTAAGGTGCTCCATTTTCTGAAGATCATCCTTCGTGTAAAAGGGTTTCACAGGAATGTGCTCAGGGGTTTCCCAAAGCGCTGGTTCCTTTTGCTCTTGAGCGTTTGCCGCCTTCGTTACCTTGAATTCGGAAGAGCGGGGATTTATTTTTTTATAGTCTGGCTTCATTAACTTATAATATTAAAAATTCAGATCAGGAAAATTTGACTTACTGAGACGGTTTCACATCCCAAGAATTTTCTGATACCTCCTGAGTTCATCCAGAACATTCGATTTCATATGGATAAAGTTCTGAATGCCTTTTAATTTAAGATCCTCAATACAATCTTTCGGAAATCCTGCAACGACCAAAATCGTGTCTTTAGCTATTTTTCCAAAAGCTTCGGGGGCAAGACCCGCGTATTCCTCATCGCTGCTGCAAAGAACAATAATAGAGGCTTTTTCTTTTTCTGCTGCCTTGAGACCTTCATCAAGACTGTCGAATCCGTGATTGTCAATAATCTCAAATCCCGCGCAGCCAAAGAAATTGGTTGAAAAGCCTGCTCTGGCTTTTCTCCATACAGGATTTCCAACGGTAAGAAGGAATACCTTTTTCGGATTTTTTTCCGACACCATGCGCAGCTCCTCGAAAGGCATTGCACCCCGGTAAATTTTAAGTGGCTCTGCCAAAAGGTCAACCTTTGCTTCATTTCGGGGGAAAGCAAGGTTCATAACCATGTCTTCGGGCTTGTTGTCGAGAGGATTCGGAAACTGATTGCTGCCAAGAAGTACTTCCTTCCTTGCAGCAATATTCTGATCCCGAAGGCTGGCCGAGGCTTTTATCCTTTTCTGCACTTCTCCCGCTTTGAAAGCTGCCAGATAACCTCCGAGTTCCTCGATTTCGAGAAACACTTTCCATGATTCTTCAATAACAGAGTCTGTGAGGCTTTCGATGAAATAGGATCCTGCTGCCGGGTCGAGAACCTTGTCAAACCAGGCTTCTTCCTTCAGTATAATGTGTGTGTTACGGGCAATGCGCTCGGAGAATTTTGTGGTTTCACGGAAAGCCTTATCAAAGGGACTAATGGTGAGGGAATCGCATCCGCCCATCACGGCCGACATGCTTTCGGTTGTGGAACGGAGCATGTTCACGTAAGGGTCGTACAAAGTTTGGTTCCAGTCGGAGGTGTTGCTGTGTATAAAAATCTTGAGGGCTTCCTCATCGCTGATTCCCCACGATCCGGCCAGTTTTGCAAACAGAAACCGGGCAGCGCGAATCTTGGCGATTTCCATAAAATAGATCGGTCCAACGGATAGGTTCAGCTGCATGTGCTTTGTCGCAATTTCAGGTTTTACACCTTCTTTGGAAAGCAAATCCATATAGTCGGAAATCATGGCCAGGCAAAAGCCCAGTTCCTGAGTAATTGTTGCCCCGGCATTATGGAATATCTGACCGTCGATTCCCAGGGTTTTCAGATTGGGGAAAAGGCTGTCGGTTTTGCTGAGCAGGGATGAGGTTATCCTGAACTCTTCTGATTCGCTATGGGCAAACCTCCCGTTTTTTGTGAGATAACCCAGAGGGTCGTTATCAATTGACCCAATGATCCTGGCAGGCTCAATGTTCAGTGATTTGGCCTCCGAAGCCAGATTATTGAATATTTCCGTAGAATTTGTGTGCGAAAGGAAGTTGATGTTGATACAGTCGAAATAAATATCCTTTAGAAGTCGCTTAAACTCAGCTGACGAAAGCGTTTTCCCTTCGGGGATTATAAACCCGATGGATGTGGCTCCCCAGTTCAGAGCGTGAAGTGCCGTGGCATTGGCTGTTTCAACATCCTCGACTTTGATATCCTGACGGATTTCCCAACTGTTGCTGAACTTTTTGCTCCCCCTGACATATGGGAACTCGCCCGGTTTTGTGTTGAGATACTTTAGGTTTTCAAGATCCTCTGCTGTATAAAAAGGCTTTACTTCAATGCCATCGTTGGTTTTCCAGATCAGCTTTTCGTAGGGCAGGCCTTTAAGATCCTGAACCATTTTATCTTTCCACTCTGTAGGATTTACCGGATTAAAATCGCTGAAGAGGATAGAATTTGCTTTTTGATCGCTCATGCTTAATCTAATTTTATGCTGATGCAAAGAAAGCGAATTTAGTGAGAGGGGAGGATGATTTTTGTCATTTTATCGCGGAATCATTGAATTCAGGAACCTTTAGGATATTGCAAAGTTGAAGATTACTTTAGTCCCACAAGCTTCATTGTTTTCGTTTTGAAGATCGAGAATTGAGAAACTATAATTTGTGCTATGCTTTCTATTGAAATAATTGAGTCTTTCCTGGGCAAATTGAATCCCTAGAGATTCCTTTTTAAATGATTTCTTCTCACTTTTTTCTCTTGCTTTTTCTCGACCAATGCCATTATCGGTAATTGAAAGGCATAAGGAGTTTTCCACTTGCGAAACCTCAAGCAGAATATTTTTTTCACCATCTTTTTGCATTAATCCGTGCCATAGTGCATTTTCAATAAATGGTTGTAAAATTAAGCCAGGTAGCTTGGTTGACGAGGTGTTCAAAGTTCCGGGACAAATTGTTTTGAAGTTTATAGACTCGTTAAAACGAATATTCTCAATATTCATGTACAACTCAATTGTTTCAAGCTCTTCCTGAAGCGAAACGCTGTCGGTACGGGAGCTTTCGAGGATTTTGCGGATAAGCTTGGCGAACTTGTTCAGGTAATATGTGGCCTTTTCCTTGTTATTGTCGATGAGATATGCTTTAATTGAATTAAGGGCATTGAAAATGAAATGCGGATTCATCTGATTGCGCAGAGCATCAAGTTTTAAAAGCGAGATTTCATTTTCAAAGGAGAGCGTGAGTGAATTCAGTCTTTCTACTTCGTTTTTTTGAAGGGCAATTTTCAATTCGGCAACTTTCTCTTCCAACTGTATCTCAAGCTTTTTTTGATAGCTCTCCCTTAATGTCTGATTGGCAAGTTGTTCTTCAATAATTTTATTTTGAGCGTTTATTTTTTCCAGATATAATAATTTCACTTTATAACCCAGTCCTAACATAAAAATCGTTGATTCAATTATGATCCCTATATAGAAGTAAAAAATTGGGTAATCGCCTTCTGTTGAATTATATGTTTTTATTAGGGAGATATAAGCAAACACCTGATATACTATAACTCCACTAAAAATGAAGTACTTTAGCCGGTTTGGAATTCTTAAAGTGAGATAAAGTGCAGAAAAAACAAAAATTGTAATTAAGGGGATAAATCCGAAATTAAAGAAATGGCTAAATAAGTCCGGCATGGATAGTACTATTGAAAACACGAACAGTCCAAAAGAAAAGACCATTAATATCCTGAGGAATTTTACCAGAAAGGATGTGTATCGTGGGAAGAAAGTCTTGAATTCCAGAAACTCAATATAAAAAAAGAATAAGAGGGAGTTGTAAACAATCTGGATAAACCAGTTTATCGGGATAAACCGGCTGTTGAGATATTCATTTACCTGATCCTGTGGCAGTAAAGGACTGTTTTTAAAAATAAACATAAAGAGCAATATATTGTACAAACCATAATACAGAAAGGTTTTTTGTTTTGTCTGTACATAAATAAGTGAGCACAACAAGGAATAAATTATTAGCCCGGATGCAACAAATCCCCATAAAATATCACCGATTTGATAAAGATCGAAACTCATAATTTATCTAAAAAAGTAGATTTTTTTTGTCTGGAAACCGGGATTTTCATCATGTTCGAAAGGACAACATACTCCTCCGTCTTGTGAAATTCCTTCACTTTGTTCAAGTTGATTAAATAGGAATTGTGAATTCTGAAAAACTGAAATTGAGAAAGTTTTTCTTCTATGAATTTCAATTTTTGGGTCAGCAGGATCTTTTCCTTGTTTTCAAGATAGATGGTGCAGTAATTCCCATCGCTTTCGCAATAAATGATATCATCGGGATTAAGGAAGATCATTTTGCCATCTGTGCTGACACTTATTTTTTTCTGAGAAAGTACTGTCGATTGAATTAATTTTTCCAGAGAGTTTTCCAGTTTCTCATTTAAAGAAACCTTGTTCTTCTGTTTTTCAATTTTTTCAAAGCACTTTACCAAATCATCAGAATCGATAGGTTTTAACAAATAATCAATTGCACTTTCTTTAATTGCTTTTATGGCGTATTGATCGAAAGCTGTTGTGATCACAACTGCAAAACTCCGCTTCGGGAAAAGCTCCAAAAACTGAAACCCATCCATATCAGGCATTTCAATGTCCAGAAAAACACAATCTACTTTGTTTTCTTTAAGGTAAAGTATGGCATCTTTTGCATTTGTTAACGAGGCAACGATTTTTACATTTTTGCAATAATTCCCGATCTCCCATTCCAGGCTTTTAATTGCATTTGGCTCGTCATCTATTAACAGTAAATCAATCATAATTAAATAGTTTGGGATAAAAGTAGCAAAAAAGAATCAACCCGATTGCAATTTTGTATGGATGGAAGGTTTTTGAGTATGATTTGCTTATTTCAGTTTATTAATTGGATTTCGTCCGTTTCAGGTACATTTTCACTCAAAAAGCAATATGCACTGCCAATCCTGCCAAATACACAATGTTTTGTTTCAGCCATACAATTTGAAATTTCAGATGAAATGAAAGGTATAATTTTGAGACGTAATTGACAAATAACCGAAAATACAGATAACCTCATTATGATGAAAAGAATTACTACAATCAGGCAATTTTTAAGAAGTGTTTCGCTTTTTGCAGCACTTTTTCTAATCCAAAATTCAATTGCACAAACAACATCAGGCTGCTGGAAATCCTTTTCAAGTGGCGAACTTTTTTCTTTAGCCATAACATCCAATGGCCAACTTTGGTCCTGGGGTTACAATAATTTTGCGCAATTAGGACTTGGAACACAGAGCAATAGCTCCAAATCAACTAAATCTCTGATTGGAACTGATAGTGATTGGAAAGTAGTTGATGCAGGTAGTGAATATGGCATGGCAATAAAGGATAATGGAACACTTTGGGGCTGGGGAGCAAATTTCTCCGGGATGTTAGGTGATGGAACAGGTGAAACAAGAAAATCGCCGGTACAAATTGGAGCTGACGCCAACTGGAGTAAAATTTCGGCAGGTGTTTTAAATACCTTAGCACTAAAAAGCGATGGTACCCTTTGGGCTTGGGGCAGAAATAATGAAGGCCAACTCGGTGATGGTACAAATACAATCAGGGCCGTTCCAACCCAAATAGGAATTGATACAGATTGGACTGAAATTACAACAGGCGAACGTCATTGTCTTGCAATAAAGACAGATGGAACACTTTGGGCCTGGGGTTCCAATGGTAATGGTCAATTAGGATTAGCCGACAATCTTTTTTCAGATAAAAATATTCCGACACAAGTAGGCACAGCCACTAACTGGAAGGTAATTTCTGCAGGCCGAAATTTCACTTTGGCAATTAAAAATGATGGTACCTTATGGTCCTGGGGACAAAATGACTTTGGACAATTAGGAAATGGCTTTTCATTTGGAAGCTCTGATGTTCCCAATCAAATAGGTGCTGATACCGATTGGGCAAGTATCGCAACCGGTGATATTCACAGCATGGCCTTGAAAACGAATGGAACACGTTGGGCATGGGGTTCCAACGGTAATGACAGTAATAGTTCAGGTAGTGCCGGTGCATTGGGAGATACTACCAAAACAGATAAAAATATACCTACAAAAATAGGCACTGATAACGATTGGAAAAAGCCACAAGCGGGCGACTATTTTTCTTTCTGCATGAAAAATGATGGAACGCTTTGGTCGAACGGAAGAAATACTGCAGGGGAACTAGGAGATGGAACAGCAGTGGCCAGACTTTTTCCTACATTGGTAAGTTGCCCGATTAGCCTTACTACCAGTGTGTTTAATGATGAAATTCCTGGTCTTGAAATTTATCCTAACCCTGTAAAAGACATTTTATGGATCAAAAATTCTGATGACCTATACATTGACAGAATATCTGTTTTCGATATTTCGGGCAATCATATTCTTACTAAAAATGAAAATCCTAGTCAAATAAACCTCGAAGGAGTCGAAAAAGGAATTTATGTCTTACAGATATTTAGTGAAGGTAAAAGCTACCGGAAGAAAATTATCAAAGAATAGCAAATGTGATAAATGTATGTGAATTAGATTAGTACTATATCAAAACCATTTATACTTAAAAAAATAATCATGAAAAAAATAATAAGTCTTACTCTGTTATTTGTAAGTGCCAGTTTACAAGCCCAGCGTTTCGACTGGGTAACCACCGCCGGATATGCCGGTGTAGCAAACAGTTCATACGGAGCAGTTGCTGTTGCGCGTGATTCGCAGGGCAATATTTATACACTCGATGGAGCCAACGGACAGCAGCGCTGCCAGGGCGTAAACGCAGATCCTTTTTCAGGAGGCATAACCACTTTCCTCTATAAGTTTAACGCATCCGGCGCATTGCAGTACATTAAACCCATCGGGGTAAATTTCATTCCCCTGAATTTACAGGTGGGTGAAAATGACAATCTGTATTTGCTGGGGGCCCTTACAGGAACCAATCAGTTAAGAGTGAATGACACTCTGATTACCGGTATTGAAAACAGAAACTTTATCCTGAAATTTGATACCAGCGGAAAGTTATTATGGACAGCATTGAATAATGTGAGCTTCGGCGGACATTCAGAAGCTTGTATGCTTCAGTTTTTCGACAATCATATTTATTTTCAAACCGGAAACTTATCTATCAGTAAACTGGATACCACCGGAAAATTTATCACAACCTTAAC
>JAIFNN010000087.1 GCA_020047715.1 Bacteroidota bacterium
CATTCTGCTCAAAGCATGGGCTATGGAAGTAAACTGGGAATCGATCTCACAAGCCCTTATCCCGAGGAAATGGTTTCCTATCCGGGCAATAAGCCCCCAGAGCTAAGCAGGTCCGGACTTGAAAAGGGGTATGATTCTATACTTGCAAGCGAGTCGGTGGAGGATAAGCATCCCGGTGTCCGGATTTTGCTGCTTACAGTTAAGAAAAGAAACAGAACGGAGCTGTTCCAAGATTTGCTCTCTCATCTTGACTCCTCCAAATCTCAATATCCCCGGATAATAGTTCTTTTGGATGATAATGTGGATGTTACGGATTACTTCCTTACCGCATGGGTGGCACTTAATAATACCGATCCGGTTCGCGATATAATCTTGTTTCCCTATAAAGGAGATGTTCTGCTCTTGTTGGATGCTACCTCGAAGGATTCTGAGTTGAATGACTTTTCCCGCCCCTGGCCAAATATCATTGTGATGGATGATAAGATCATTAAAAAGATTGACGCGGAATGGGAAAAGCTGATCCCTTTCAGATTTATTGAATCACCTTCCCGCAGATTTGAAAATATGGTTAAAAATACCGGCGCCATTGCAAATCCCGGTTCTTTTAACTCTCATTAGGTCTTTTCCTTGATTAGATGACTACTTTATACTAAATTAGCGCGGTATGAGGATATTTCAGCTTTCCATATCGTTACTTTTTATCTCCGTAATAAACTTTTCACAAAGTCTTGTTACTGCTGCTAAGATTCCTGAAGCGGAGCACTTTACTATTGAAAGTGGCATGTCGCAGACCCGCGTCAACATTACCTTTACTGACGCTTTTGGCTTTCTTTGGATAGGTACCAGTGACGGACTTAATCGCTATGATGGATATAAATTCCACGTTTTTAAACATATCCCTTACGACAGCAGCTCTCTCTCTCAGAACTTTATTCGCTGCATTGCTCAGGATGCAGATGCCAATCTTTGGATCGGAACCAATTCCGGATTGAATTTTTATAACAGGCAAACGGGCAAGTTCAGTCAGTTTACCCATAATCCTGCAGTTGCTTCCAGCATCTCCGACAACCGTATATTGGCACTTTTTGTTGATTCAAAAGGTTTTGTGTGGATAAAAACCGAACAATATTTTGATAAACTCGATCCCAGTAGGGGAAATGTTACCCACTACAAGCATTATGTCAACAGGTTTAATAATAACCCGGTTTCACAAAACTGCTTGGTTGTTGAGGATGTTAACGGAATATTCTGGTTTGGCAGCAATGATGGCTTGTTTTCTTTCAATCCCCAAACAGAAACTTTTTCCCACTATTTCCATAGCTATGAAATATCCGAGAGTATCAGCAACAACGAAATACTTTCAATCTTTGAGGATAAGAATGGGGAATTATGGGTAGGCACCAAAAATGGCATTAACAAGTTCGATCGACAGTATAAAAACTTTAAAAGATACCTTTTTTCCCCTCATGGAGAATCAAGCATTTCTGTAAATTCAATTATCGAGGATGATAAAGGACTTTTTTGGCTGGGCACAGGAAGAGGGGTGGTTTTATTTGACAAGAGGAAAGTTAACCCGGAACACCTCTCAGGACTGATAATTAACAAGTCATTGTATTCTTTGGGGTCCATAACAGGTTTACTGCTCGATAAATCAGGTATTATCTGGATGTCGGGATTTCAGGGCCTTTTCAAAATTGATACCAAGCCTAAGAAATTCAAGGTCTACAATTCCAGCTTTAATAGCTATCCTGCTCTTTCAGGGGATATGATTTCATGTGTTTACAAGGAAACTGACGAGCTGATTTGGGTAGGGGCTTGGGATTATGGCCTGAACATACTGAATCGCAAAACCGGTAAGGTTGAGAAATATTCCTTCAATAACCCCGATCCTGCCAAACGCATTAGCAGCGATCAGGTAAAATGCATTTTTAAAGACCACACCGGTGTCATCTGGTTAGGCTCGTTCAACGGGCTTGATATCTTTGACCCGAAAACACGAACATTCTCGCGGTTTGATGAGAAATATCCCTCTGTGTTTTCTCAGATTCTGAATAACCGCCGGATACTCTGCATGACGGAAAACAAGCTTGGGGATTTATGGATAGGAACCGACAAGGGGGTCTTGCGATTTCAACGGAAGTTCAAACTTTTCACCAGTTACAATAAAATTTACCGCGAAAATGTAACGGCTGAAATGGGTTATGTTTATGCTCTTGCTGCCGACAATGAAAACCGCATATGGATTGGAACGGAAAATGGACTGAACTGCAACGATCTGGAAAAAGATTTCTTCTATCGTTATGAGGAAACCGGCAGGGAAAAGGATTTAAGCTCCCGGATTATTTACAGCCTCCTGTTCGACAGTCGAAATACACTTTGGGTGGGAACGGCCTCCGGCTTGAATAAATATAATCCGAAGACGGAAAATTTCGACTTGTTTACTGAAGCTGAGGGCCTTTCAAATAACCAGATAAACTCGTTGCTCGAGGACGGAAACCACTGTATATGGATTAGCACCAACAAGGGGCTCTCCAAATTCGATTTAAACACAAATGAATTTACCAACTTCAGCATTACCGATGGCCTGCAAAGTTTTGAATTTATTCAAGCTGCATCAAGTAAAGCAGATGATGGCGAGATGTTTTTCGGAGGCATTTCGGGCTTCAACTCTTTTTACCCCGAGAATTTGCCCGTTAATCCTTATCGGCCCGAAATCGTAGTAGTTTCAATTGATGTGTTTGATAATAACGGAATCGCGCATCCATATTCCGGCGAGGGATTCAAGTCTGTGGTTGTAGGAGATAAACAGTCCTTTACTGTCAGGTTTGCCGCCCTGGATTTCACGCTGCCTGAAAGCAACGCTTTCGAATACTCAATGCAACTAAAGGGAAAGGATGAGCGATGGATCCCTATTGGGAATCAAAATTCAGTTACGTTTTTGAATCTCCCCCGGGGAGAGTATGCTTTGAGAATTCGTGGCTCCAATAACGACCAGGTTTGGAACACCCAAGGAACTGAAGTGGAATTCGTGTCGACTTCTCCTTTTTGGCGAACAAATTTTGCGCTGGCTCTCTTCAGCCTTATTACCGTTTTTTTCATCTATGTCGTAATTCAATATCGGACACAGTCGCTCAGGAAGTCAAACCGGATTTTACGCGACCGCGATATTGCGGCTAAAGAAATCTCACGGCAAAAGGATATGCTCAGTTTAAGAAACAAAAACATCGAGGACAGTCTTAATTATGCCCAGCGCATTCAAAAAGCAATGCTTACAACCCCTAAGCAATTCCGATCGATTCTCCCTAACTCTTTCGTTCTGCATAAGCCTAAAGACATCGTGAGTGGCGACTTTTATTGGATTTCGGAGCAGGAAGGAAAAGTTTTCGTGGCTGCTGCCGACTGCACCGGGCATGGCGTTCCGGGCGCTTTTATGTCGCTTATTAGCTTTGAACTGTTCCGAAAAATCATTAAGACTCAGAAAATATACTCGCCGGCATTAATTCTGAATGCCATTAACAATAACTTCGAGGAAATTTTCGGGAATGTCGAAGATATAGCCATCAAAGATGGAATGGATCTTTCGTTTTGCGTACTCGATAAGTCTATGGGGAAACTTGAGTATTCCGGTGCGTTTAATCCCCTCTATATCGTTAGGGAAAAGAAACTCATCGAGTTGAAGGGAGATAGATTCTCCATCGGAGCCGATATTGCCAACGAAATCCCCGAAAAAATCTTTACAAACCATATTTTCCATCTCCGCCCCAACGACATGATTTACATGTTCAGCGATGGCTATGCCGATCAGTTTGGCGGACCGGAAGGAAAAAAATACAAGTACCGCAGATTCCGGCATCTCTTGCTGAACATTCATCAACTCCCCCTGGAGAAGCAGATGGCTTTAATTGATGAGAATATTGAGGAGTGGAGAGGTAGCATTGAGCAGATTGACGATATTCTGGTCATCGGTATTCGAATCCCCTGACAGCCTATTCAGTTGATTTACTCAGCAGAGCCTTCATTTTCTGAACGAGGATATCCACCTGGAAGGGTTTGCTGATATAATCGTTCATGCCAACAGCTAAACAACTTTCCCGATCGCCTGCCAGTGCATTGGCTGTTATGGCAATAATTGGGGTCTGCAGGTTGGTGCTCGATTCGATCTCCCTGATTTTTTTGGTTGCAACGATGCCATCCATTACCGGCATTTGTATATCCATCAGGATGATGTCGTATTTGGATGTGCCGAATTTTTCGAGTGCTTCTTTCCCATTGCAAGCCAGATCAATGTTTTTTACCATACTCTTCAACGACAGCAGCACAATCTTCTGGTTTATAAGGTTGTCTTCAACAAGCAAAACATTCGCGTCGATAAGACTTACCGACTCCGATTCGTCAAAAAGCAGCCTTTCGGAAACATCTTCTACCCTGCGGGAGAGGTCTTTTTGAAAGCCCAAAACGAAACTGAGGATATCAAGCCCGTCTTTATGGTCGATTATTAAAAATCCCCCGGAATAACTTATAAGCTTCTTTGAGTTGATATTGGTCTGGTCGGAATCTAAAATGTGCGTCTCGGCTTCCTTTTTCAAGGAAATGGGATCCGAAAGCTTGAAGGAAACCTCGATGGTGAAAATAATTTTCAGGTCCGCTTTGGTTTCTTTCTCAGGATAAACTTTAATAACAATCTCATTTATAACCCTCTTGCTATTCGAATAGAGGATGTTCTGAAGAAGGTTAAGGAAAATCTGTTTGAGTTTTATCGGATCGCCTATTAAAAAGTTCTGGATGTTGGGCGAAAACTCAAGGCTGATATTTGCCTGGCTTTTATTCGAGTAAAGGTTCACTATGCTTTTTATGGCGGGCAACAGATTGAAACTGATGAGGCTGTCTTTGATTTTTACCAGTTCTGGTTGCGAGAAATCCACAATCTTGTCTACAGCTTCCAGCAGATTATTTGTTGAAGCTCTTAGAGTATCGATAAGTTCTTTCTGATTTTTATTAAGACTGGATTTGAAAATCAGATTGTTAACCAAAATAATGTTGTTGAGGGAGGTGCGCAGCTGATGCGATAAGTTTGAAATGAACTCGTCTTTTTGCTTGAATTCCAGTGACGAAAGCTTAAGCTTATCCTGCATCTCAATAACTTCAGTTGCCCTTAAATCTTCAAGGATATAAAAGATCAACAAAATCAGAAAATAGGCAGTGAAAAAGTAAATGTTATAGGATAAGTCCGTATTGATAACAATGCCTGGCAGGGGAATGAAATGGCCCGACAGGAGAATCAGTGCAAGCAAAAGGGAATGAACAATGCTTTTACGTTTTTCAAATACCTGAACTGCAAAAACAGGAAAAAACAGAATGAAAATCCAGGAATAAGAAACCGTTGTGCCAAACCAAAATGAATATGCCGACGCCAAATCAACAAGAATTACAGAAACCAAAGCTCCCTTGTCGTATTTTGTTTTCGATGGAAATGCCACAACAGTCAGAATGGAGAGGACAAGAACAGATGAGTAAAAATAGGATGAAACAGTATCTCCGTTTATAAAGTGCCTGATCCCGGATGCTACCCAGAAAAGGAAAAACAGGCTCAACAGTAAATTGAAAATGAAAACCCTGTCAATGTTTTTTTCATTATCGGAAACCAAATTGGATGTGAAAATTTTCTTAAGCAATGTAATCAGGTTCATGTTTTCTGATTGTTTGGAATGAATCTTGCACCAATATTAATCAATTCTGCGGCAAAGTAAAAATACTTTACGATATTGGGTGCAAAATGTTGCCGCGATAGTATAATATTTCTTTATGAGATGCCTTGGTTTTTATAGCTCTGGGCTTTAAATTTTAGCTTTTTTATTGCTTTGTGTTTTTATTAAACTGCTTAATTGGTACTTTTGACTTATTATTTAGATGTTTCAAGATCATTTATATTTGAAATTGATGCGGAGATTTAGTCTTATATTTCTGACTGTGATGCTCATCCATCTTACCTTGTCATCCCAGGAGCTGCCAAAAGGAATGGTGAGGTATACGCCGGAATTCAGATTTGCCGATGGGATCTACCTTGCCTACTCCCAACTCAAAAGCAACAGCCCTGTCCCGGTTGCAAGGGTGCTGTCGGACACGGAACCCAACGATCCTGATTTTTTCACTAAACTCCTTGAAGAAAAGCAGATTAGTTATTTCGACGATTTTGGGGTTCAGCAGTCCGTACCGGTCGAGAAAATCTGGGGGTTCAGCCGAAATGGTGTGGTGTACATCCGCATCGGGGGTAATTTTTCACGGGTAACCGTTATTGGAAGTATTTGCCATTTTGTGGCCAATATCACCACCTATAACTCCCGGTATTACGACCCATATTACTATAACCCTTATTATTACCGCTATTCAGCCACTCCCTCAACTACATCAACTACGGAAATGCGACAGTACCTCCTTGATTTTGAGACAGGGAAGATACTCGATTACGACACCCAGGGAGTTGAGGTTTTGTTAATGAAAGATCCGGAGCTGTATGATGAATTTGCAGCTCTGAATAACAAAAAGAAAAAGCAAATGAAGTTTCTATATATCCGGAAGTTCAATGAGAGAAACCCATTGTTTATACCTGAAAAACAAATAAACACCATAATCCCATGAGAAAAACCCTCCTGATTCTTGCCGCTTGCATGTGTGGTTCATTGTTAACCGCACAGGTTGAATACCTGCCCACAAAAGACGATCTTGGAAAGTTGCTGAAAACCAAAACCTATGTGGTTCTCGACGAGAGTCCGATGTCGGATTTCAATTTCGCTATAAAGGAGGTTATGGCAAGCGTTTGGAAACTAACCGAATTCGAGTTCATCAAGAATTCTGAGTTTGAAAAGCTGTCCAAAAACGAAAACAATTCTTTCCTCTACACTTCTCTCGTTAGTTTTGAAAAGGATAAAACCGAGTCCCGCTATGTCTTTCTTCATTTTTCTCTCGGGGGAGCAAACCTGTCGATCGACGACCTGCGCGACATGGCTGCAGTTCCGCTTTCATACTCGGGAACAGATCCCGAAAACTACACCTACAAGCTGGGAACCATCGTGCGTTTCATTCAAAACCATGTGAACCTTATCTATGAAAAGCCGGAACTCATTACTGCGAATATTTTTAAATTCTACAACGACAATATCCAGGATATCCATACCAAAACCTTATTTCTCGTTCAGGACGAACTTTCACCTGCCGTTAGCACCCCTGCAAGAATCAAGGCGATTTACCCCTATAAATTCAAAATAGTAACGAGGGAGGAAATAAACCAGGCTATCGCCGATAATAACGAGGATATTGTTTTTCTTCATAAAGTGGGACCTGAAGGCAAGCGCTCCGATGCCAGATGCTACAAAATCGTGATTGGGGCCTCCGACGCAAACTTTTATTATTTCGATTACCACATGGTGTCTGACAAAAACCCTGATGGACTGCTGGAATCGGACCTGAAGAAAATGGCCAAGTAATCGACCCCTCCAGACTCCCGGCTTTTTGAATCGTTCGAAACATTAAAAAACTTTTTTACTTACAATAGAAACCGAATAAATGTCCATTACAAAACCGAGCATTCCCGCGGGAACCCGTGATTTTACTCCCTTGGAGATGACCCGGAGGAACTATATTTTCTCCACTATCCGTGACGTGTTTAAACTTTTTGGATTCCAAGCTATCGAAACCCCGGCAATGGAAAACCTTTCCACTCTTCTTGGTAAATATGGTGAGGAGGGGGATAAGCTTCTTTTCAGGATTTTGAATTCGGGGGATTTCCTCTCGAAAACCGACGAAAGTCTGCTCCAGAAAAAAGACTCGCTCAAGGTTTCCAACGTCATTTCCGAACGCGGACTCCGTTACGATCTTACCGTTCCTTTTGCTCGTTTCGTGGTACAGCACAGAAATGAGATTAATTTCCCTTTTAAAAGATACCAGATACAGCCGGTTTGGAGAGCCGACAGGCCTCAGAAAGGGAGATACAGGGAATTCTACCAGTGCGACGCGGATACGATAGGAAGCAACTCTCTTCTGAATGAAGTTGAACTTATAAAAATCATAGATTTGGTTTTTACGAGACTCAATACCCGCATCCTTATAAAACTCAACAACAGGAAAATACTCACAGGTATTGCTGAAACAATTGGTGAAGCCGATAAAATAACCGAGATAACTGTCGCACTTGATAAGATTGATAAAATCGGTAAGGAAAAAGTCGTGGAAGAATTATTATCCCGGGGGATTAGAAATGATTCCATTGAGAAACTGAACCCTCTCTTTGAGATGAAAGGCGATAAACAGGAAAAGATCACTTTCCTTGAAGGCTATCTTAAAAATTCCGAGGTGGGACTTAAGGGGATTGAAGAAATAAAAACAATTTTCCGCATCCTCGAATCCTTCGGAATAAAAAACACAATCGAGCTGGATCTCACGCTTGCCAGAGGACTGAATTATTATACAGGTGCAATTATTGAAGTCAAGGCACTCGATGTTGAAATTGGCAGTATTTGCGGGGGAGGAAGGTACGACGATCTCACGGGAATTTTTGGCATGCCGGGAGTTTCGGGAGTTGGAGTATCGTTTGGGGCAGACAGGATTTATGACGTATTGCTGCAATTGAATGATTTCCCCGCCGAAGCTGAAACAGGCACACAAATAATGTTTGTGAACTTCGGGGAAAAAGAAGTGCAGTCGGTTTTAAACCTTGTTTCCCAACTAAGAGAAAAGAATATTGCTGTTGAAATCTATCCCGATGCGGCTAAATTTCAAAAGCAACTAGGCTATGCAAACACAGCAAAAATTCCCTTTGTTGCGCTTGCAGGAGAGCAGGAATTATTAAAAGGTATTGTGACTCTCAAAGATATGAAATCAGGAAAGCAGGAGGAGGTTACTTTTGATGAGCTTCTTGTGAGGTGTTCTTAAAGTATTATTGTTAACCACAAAGTACGCAAAGAAGTTTTTCAGTATAGGAGGATTTTTTTTATTTTCCCTTTGCGGCTCCGTGGCTTTGCGTGACAATTGTTTTTTTCTCTCGCAAAGGCGCAGAGGCGCAAAGTTTTTCAATCCTTAAGGCATGATGGTTAATTCAATTAATGTTTTGTTTTTATATTTTTCCTTTGCGTCTCCGCGGCTTTGCGAGACACTTTTTTTAAATTCTCTCGCAGAGGCGCAAGTCTCGGGATAGGGATTGTTATTGTTTAATTATTTTATCAGAATACATCAGATTATTACCTGAATCGAATATCCTCAATAAATAGATCCCTTTGTCCAAATCATTTGTTTTTATAAGGCAATCCTTAACTGTACCTGAGAGAATCAGCTTTCCACTGATGTTATAAATCTTGAAGCTGGCTATCTCGTTAATCCCTGTTATGCAAATCGACTCACCAACAGGATTTGGATAAATAGTTATATCGGTAACTCTGTCAGATTCAATATCGGTCCACAAAAGTGTATAATCGCAAGCTTCCATACCTGGAATATGATAGGAACCAATATCTGAATCCTCATAGCATCTTAATCCTCTTGATAAATTCCCATCGCACACCAGGTTTGAAAAATGATCAAAGTTAAACATGAAAAACAAGTCGCCTGTTTTTTCTGCTATCCGAGCCTGGTATTGCCTTTTATAACCAGCACTTAAGTGAGCGGTATTTGTAACATAAAGCAAACGCAATATCTGATTGTTAGCGTTTAAGCTCCCAATGGAATCAACATGCACATTCAGGGTATCAATTCCGGGTTCACCAATGTCCGAGTAAAGGAATGACCAATTATCGCCTGCTTCAGCGTTAAAATTATATAATAACTGAAATGTGTCTATTTTTTCATCATAAAAGAAAACGGAATCATGTCTTGAATAAACAAACTCGTTCTTTGGCCTGAAAAAACAGTCTATATCATGTCGCTTAATTATTTTCCTACATTCCTGGCCATTAATGATTGTGTCTTTTTCCGAAGTATATAGAATGTAGTCAACAACATAAGGAGACCAACCCATACCCGCCAATTCATCATAATACCACTTGGCTCCGATGGGGGCAAAATCATTTTGTCCCAAATCCTGAGCTATTATCGATTTACCAAATAATAGACAAATCGGCACGACCAGGTAAATTTTCAGAGTTTTCATAATGGCGTTTTTTATTTGAACTTACATTTTACATTTTTTACTTTATATAATAATTCGTATTCGGAATTTAATTTTGGATAAAGCCTCTAAAAGTATTCAACAACAATAACTACCCAACATTATTCACAGGTGTTCATAGAAATTTCAAAATTTTAACCTGCTTTTGCTTTTTTTGATTCAAGTTTTACGGATGCAATATTGTGTGCATCGTATGGAACATAAATCACCGTAAGCAAGTATGTATTTACTAAAAGCAATTTCCGAAATTATATTGCAAGGCTCAATTTGATAATAATCCTCCATACTATTTACAATGTTAACTTGCTGGTATTTAATTTTCAAACAGTCGTTCTTATTCCAACCACTCAAGAATATTGAGTTTATTGTATTGGAATTATTTTCGTTGGACATCATGAAGTTAATTTCAATCAACTCATTTTTTGGCGGTTGCTTGTCTTTCTCGCATCCCGGAATAAATAGGAAACAAATAGAATTGTAAGGCAGATTAAAATAATATTTCGCATGTCATTTTTAATAACAAATTGAAAATGTTGAATTTACACGAACCATCTAACAAATTTAATAATTATTTGCTTTAAATGCAATGCGGAATTATTTGATTCATGATACTATAAAGGATTTAAAGAGCCTTTTTAACCCTTTAACTTATTAACCTATTACCTCATTAACCACTAAAAATGCTCAAAAGCATACCCCCATTCCAATTTTTTTTGGTACTTATGCCTGAATTTTAACATCTCATCCATGCTCCATAAGATAGATTCCAGTGTAATAGATTTTGCAGGTATTTCAAACATACTCCATTCTCCTTCAAGGGTCGAACTCTCCGACGAATCGGCCGCAAAGGTCATCCGCTGCAGGGAATATCTCGACAAGCGCATGGAGAGCGGAAAAGAGGTTATTTATGGCATCAATACCGGCTTTGGCTCTTTGTATAACCGTGTGATCCCTTCCGGGGATCTTGGTCAGTTGCAAACCAACCTGGTAATGTCGCACGCCTGCGGTGTTGGCGAGGAAGTGCCCCTTCAGGTTGTGAAACTTATGCTTTTCCTAAAAGCACAGTCGCTTTCGTATGGCAATTCCGGAGTCCAATTGCAGACAATTCAGCGTCTCCTCGATTTTTATAACGAGGGAGTTTTACCTGTTATCTATCAATATGGCTCACTGGGTGCCTCAGGCGATCTTGCTCCCCTGGCACACATGAGTCTTCCGCTAATCGGAATGGGCGAGGTATATTACCAGGGTAAAAAATACCCTTCTGCCAAAATCCTTAAAAAATTTGGCTGGGAACCGCTTGAATTGAAATCCAAAGAAGGTCTGGCGCTGCTCAACGGAACCCAATTTATGAGTGCATATGGGGTGGAGCTTTGTCTGCGGGTGTTCAAACTCTCCCAGCTGGCCGATATTATCGGAGCCTTGTCGCTCGAAGCATTCGACGGCAGGATTGAACCGTTCCACGAACTTATACAAAAGATACGTCCTTACGAGGGACAGATTAAAACAGCCAGGAGAGTGCGGTGGCTCCTTAGCGACAGCGAAATCATCAACCGGCCCAAGGAGCATGTTCAGGATCCCTATTCCTTCCGCTGTATTCCGCAGGTTCATGGTGCCTCAAAAGATTCTATCAAATATGTTGCCTATGTTTTTCAGAGGGAGATTAACTCCGTTACCGATAACCCTACAATTTTCCCCGAAGAGGATCTGATAATTTCTGCCGGAAACTTTCACGGACAGCCCCTGGCACTAGCCCTCGATAACCTGGCCATAGCAATGTCGGAACTGGGGAATATATCCGAGCGCCGCACGTACCAGCTTGTCGGCGGACACCGTTCCCTACCGCCATTTCTGGTTGCCAATCCCGGCCTTAACTCCGGATTTATGATCCCCCAATATACCGCGGCATCCATGGTGAGCCATAACAAGCAACTCTCAACCCCCAGCTCCGTCGATAGTATCGAGTCTTCACAAGGACAGGAAGACCATGTGAGCATGGGAGCAAACGCTGCGGTGAAAGCCTACAAGGTTATGGAAAACCTCGAGCGAATCCTCGCCATTGAACTCTACAACGCAGCGCAGGCCCTGGACTTTCGACGTCCTGCCCGCACCTCCTCTTACCTCGAAAACATTCTTCAGCAATACCGCCGGGAAATCAAATTCGTTACCAACGATATGGTAATGTACGAAGACATAAACCGCTCGGTTGATTTTCTCCGCAAGGTGGATCTTGGTTTGCCCGTTGACGACGATCAGACTGATCTCGGGGGATGAGTCTCGAAATAATTTTGTAAGGCCTGCGAAAAACATTAATTTGCAGTCCAAATAACATTGGAATTTTGGAGCACTCATTAGTAGTAACCCGCAACAATATAACTATCTTCACAAGCGATCAGCATTGGCTGCACCCGCTTTTTGAGCTTGAAGACTTCCTTAACCGGAACAGCATTCTGCCCAACGAATTGTTTCTGAGGGATAAAATAGCGGGCAAAGCTGCTGCCTGCCTTATTGTTTTTCTCGGCATCAGGCGCTGTCATATCGAGTTGTTGAGCGAACGTGCAATTCCCGTGTTTAAAGCCAACGGTATCGAATTTACCTACGACACGCTTGTCGATCATATCCAATGCCGCACCGAGGATCTTATTACCGATGCGATGAGTATTGCCGATGCATATCTTTTCCTTCGCAAGCGCGCAGGCAGGGTTCAGGGCCTGGCCGTGAAACTCGTGGATGTCAGGGTTCAAATTGCCGGTACTTTAATCGTTGATCATCTGAATCTTGATCTGGGCAGGGGAGAGCAGCTTATCGTGCATGGAGCAAACGGAACGGGTAAAACTACCCTGCTGCGCGCTATCCTGGGTCTGACACCCTTTGAAGGATCAATCCGAATCGGCGATTTCGTCGTTGGTGGGGCAGATTGGAAAAAGCAGCGAAGCAGCATCGCCTATGTTCACCAGGAGAGTATGAAAAGCAATTTTCCGATTTCAGCCGGTGAAGTTGTGCAGATCGGTCTGGGAACCTCCAGAATGTCGGGCACTGAAACCGAATACCGGGTTGAGCTGGCAATGCGCCGCACCGGATGCTTCCATTTGTTCAGACAGGCTTACAGCACCTTGTCGGGCGGTGAAAAACAGCGCATCTCCCTGGCCCGCTGCCTTTGCCAGAATGCAGGCGTTTTCTTGTTGGATGAACCAACCTCATTTCTGGATCAGCAGGGAAAAGAAGATTTGTTGATTTTGCTTGATGAGCTTAGCCGTAACGAAGCCCCAACCATGATTCTCGTTTCGCACGAGCTGCAATGGATTGAACAACTAAACTGGACTTCCCGGGAGTTGAAAGGAGGGATATTATGCTAGAGCTCTTGTCGCTGACCCCCATTCTCAAGGGATTGATTGTTCTTGCCCTGGCCGGCGTGACTTTTCCCATCACCGGTGTCTATCTGTTCCGGCTGAACCTCCTTCCGCTGCGTTTCATGCTCATGCACGGTGCTATTCTGGGCGGAGCCATGGCCCTTGCTTTGCAGATTAATCCTTTTTGGACAACCATCGCGGTGAACCTCGTGCTTGTAGTATTTATGGCCCGATCGTCGCGCTCCATGAAAATCGATGCCGGCCAGATCAGTACTTTTTTCATGGTTATCTCAATTTCCCTGGCTTTCATATTTATTTACAAATTCAACGTCCCTGCAAAAGATACCCTTACGCTGCTTTGGGGAAACCTCTTTATCCTGAGCTGGGCGGAGGTTATCGGGGTCGGGTCGTTTGCCGTTTTGCTGGCAGGATTCCAGTTTTATTTCCGCCACCAGCTGCGCGCCCTCTTTTTCGACAGGGAGATCGCCTACACTTCCGGAATCGATGAGGGCAAGCTCTATTATGCAGTTGTTTTTCTGGTTGCAATTACCGTAGCACTGGCCATGAAGCTTATCGGGGCCTTGCTTTTGGACGCCATTCTGCTCCTGCCTCCCGTAATCGCTTCGTTTCATGCCAGAAGCCTGAAAGGAATGATTTTGGGGTCGGCAATGTGGGGAGGGATTTTTTCTATCGGGGGATTTCTTTTGTCGATCGCCATAGACATCCCTGCAAGCTCCTCCATTGCAGCTTTGGCCTCTGTAGTGTTTATTGTAATGTACCTTATGCGCCGAAAATGAAAACACTTCAATCCATACTTCTCGTTTCAGTGATGTTCTCCACCTGCTCAGTCAGGCAGACTGCCCCCAAAGGCGTTGTGGCAACCACTGCCTGGACAGCTGCTTATGCCATAGCCGCCGGCGCAACCGATGTTTCGGTTCTCGCACCCTATGAAATGGTGCATCCCAGCGAGTACGAGCTGCGGCCGGGAGATATTAGCCGCTTAAGCAATGCGAGCATTATCGTTTATGTCGGGTATGAAGTTATGGTGGATCAGATTAAAGGGGGATTGAAAATACCGCCCGAAAAACTCATGGCCATCACAACGAGCTATACGGTCACAGAAATCGAAGCCTCGGTGATGCTTATTGCCAAGCAGCTGGGAACCGAGGATATAGCTGCCGGAAACATTGCAGAGATCAAAGGCTTGTTTGAGGAAGGTCGTGAGGCTGTGAAACAGAAAGGGCTTGACAAGGAAACGGCTTTGGTCCATTTTTTCCAGGAATCGTTTGCCCGGGAACTGGGAATCGACTCCCGCATTGTTTTTGGGCCTGCTCCCCCGGAACCCCGACAGATATTGGATTTTACCCGCGCCAATCCGACTCTGATAATCGATAACGCCCATAACCCGGTTGGCGGTCCCATGAGAGAAACCTTACCGGAGTCGGAGTACAAAATGCTCCTGAATTTCCCCGGAATGTATGGAACACGCAGCCTTGCAGATGTGATTGAATATAATTTAAAACAGCTTGTTGAACCTTAACCTGTGTACATTGTTATGAACGACAGCAAAACATTTGGCCGGATCTCTGTTTTGGATGATGGCTGGAGCCAGACCATCCGTATCAAAAAGAAATACGAATGGGCGATGATCGCTTTTTTTGTGTTTGTAATAGCCTTTATTCTTGGTATGTCATACCTGCTTCGGATTGCGGAAGCCAATCAGGAGGAACGTTCCGATCATTTCTTTTTGATTATGAACCTTATCATAAAGGGCATCGGCGGGATCTTGTTTGTTGCCATGGTTTACGAATTGCTCAAACGCGAGTTTATTGTATTGATCCCGGGTTACCTTGTGCTGAAATACAAAGTAGCCGGCATTGATGTCCGGGTGAGAAAGTACGATCGGGCTCTGATTCATGATATTGAGCAGGCCCCCGCACCCGAAAAGGGATGGAGACAAACCGACAGTTACAGAGACTCCTCGAGGAGCACGCGCACCTACAGCAACGATACTCGCAAGGTTTATCCCGGCGTGCAATTCACATACAAAAAGCCTATAAAGAGTGCTTTAGGGGATATTATCAGCGCATTCCCGGCCGAAAATAAGGAACAACATGGCCTTTCTGAGGAGCGGGTTAACTACCCGACTGTTGCTTTCGCTAATGGACTCGACCCCGCTGAAGCCAACTTCCTGATCCAACTCATTACAAGCCAAAAATGAATTGTCTGTTTGCGAAAATGCTTTGATATGCACATTTGGAGGAAAAGAATCATTAATGTCCGGTAAAGTTTGAAATTCTTTATACGCTCAATATTTCGCTGCTCTGCAGCTTATATGTATACATATAATTACTTGACTACAAATATTTTGCTGCTCTGCAGCTTTTTAAAGCGGCAGCGCCGCCCAAATATTTGTAGAAATATTGACAGAAAAGTGAAAAGAAGCCCTGTAGGGGCGTAATATTTACAAATGTCAATGGAATCAATATATTTAAATGATTTGAAAAAATTTTACCGGACAACAATGGGAAAAAATGAAGAAATTTATTTTGTAAAAATATAGATGATAATAATATGAACACAGAATTTTATAGCCTTACAGCAAAAAGCCTGCAGGGAAAGGAAATCAGTATGGAGACCTATAAAGGTAAGACCGTTTTAGTGGTAAATACGGCAAGCAAATGCGGACTGACGCCCCAGTTTGAAGGCCTGGAACAGCTGTACCGGGATTATGAGGCGAAAGGACTTGTGATACTTGGTTTCCCCTGCAACCAATTTGCAAACCAGGAACCCGGTGATGAGAAATCCATTTCTGAAGGTTGCATGATCAACTACGGAGTTACATTTCCGATGTTTGCCAAGATTGATGTAAACGGCGATGGCGCGCATCCGATATACAAATATCTTAAAAAGAA
>JAIFNN010000014.1 GCA_020047715.1 Bacteroidota bacterium
GCGATGATCCCGATCCATCCTTCATTCTCGCGGATGTCGATAGTTATCATCCCCAGTTTTTGCCCTTCATCCTCATATGCATATACCTCTTTGGCAAATGTTCCGTTGAGGGAGTTTTTCATCCAGAGTCGGTAAAGCTCCTCAAATTTATTTCGGGGGATACGCTTATCAACCTTGAAACGGCTGTATTTGCCGCTCTCGATGGCCAGAGTTTCAAGATCTTTGTCCATTTCGGATCCTTTGCACGAACGAATGTGAGGGGACAAAGAGGGGTTGATTGAATCCACATTCATCGTGAATGTCACTTTTTCATCCATCAGGATTCCCCCGGCACTAAGAATTTCTTTGTTGTGACAACTGAGGTTATGTGGAGCAAATATATAAAGCAAGCCAAAGCTGCTGTTATGGAAATTTTCCAACTGTTCCGCCAATTCCTCCCCTGAAAGTTTTAATGCATCAATTCTGGCTGTTTTAATCCCGAAGAAATCACTGTCCCACTCCAAAGATCTCATCATAATTACGATTCAAGGTTTTTAATGCTTTTGATAATATAGTAAGGGCGGTTTTTTACCTTTTCATAGGTTTTACCGATATACAAGCCAACAATGCCAAGGATAAGGATAATAATCCCCGATAAAAACCAAACCGAGACAATCAGGCTTGTGTAGCCGATTACTTTAATGTCGCCAACCAGATAGCGAACCAGAGTTACTATTGTATATAAAACCGCGAGCAAGGATATGTATGCCCCCAGTTTCACAATAAGTTTAAGAGGCCTGTCGGAAAATGCGATCATTACATCCAGGGCAAGGTTGAGGGTTTTGCGGAAAGAGTAGCTTGTTTTTCCGATGGTTCGGCGGGAATGCTCAATTTCGATGGAAGTTTGTTTAAACCCCACCCATTTTACAAGGGTTGGAAAAAACCGCTGCTGGTCACCGAGCGTGCAAATGGCAGAAATGACTTCAGCCTTATAGATCCCGAAGTTGCCAATGCTGCTGTCCTGCTGGGTTTGGGTAAGGTAGCTGAGCACACGGTAGAAGGTGTTGGAAAGGAATTTTTTGATAAAGATATCTTTTCTGGCTTGTCGCTGGCCCAGCACAACATCAAATCCTTCCTGCGCTTTCCTGTAAAGTTTTACAATCTCCTCAGGTTGATCCTGCAAGTCGCAATCCATTACAATCACCCATTGGCCGCTTGCATGCTCTAGCCCGGCTGTAATGGCGTTATGCTGGCCAAAATTTCGCGAAAGCAGGATACCTTTCACCCGCTCATCGCGTTTACTCAGTTCTTCTATCGCGGGCCAGGATTCATCCGGGCTACCATCATCGATAAGCAGGAGCTCAAATGAAAGATTTTCAGCCTCCAGGGATTTTTTAATTCGGAGGTATAGTTCAATTACCGTTCCTCCACATCCGTAAACCGGGGAAACTACCGAAATCAGGGCTTTCTCTTGCGACATTTTGATGCGTTTGCTTTATGGAAATTTTTAGGGAGATTAGGATTGATCCCCCGAAAAAATATTTTTTTGTCAAATGTAAATGAAAAAAACCTTTTTACAGAGCGACAGACCATAAGTTCTTGATTTCGACTCACAGAAATGCAAAATTTCATAAGCCTGGCATGCCGTTGCCATAAATTCCGGAGCGTTACGAATGACAAAAGTCTCAACCCTCCAAGATTAAATTAACCATACAATCCTTGAAAATCCACATTCAATTGAAATAAAAGAGAGTTTTATCTTTATCAGTTCGATTAAATATTTATTTTTGCGCAAGATTGGCTAAGTGTAAGGTTTTAAATACTCGCACTTGGCTTTGTTTTTCGGGGGATTTGTTCAAGTGAGGTTCATAACAATACCCGGAGTCTGTTAAGCAAGTTATATTTTTTAAATTTTGAAAGAATGAGAAAATGGCGTATTGAGGATTCTGCCGAACTTTACAACATAAATGGATGGGGGATAAATTATTTTTCCATAAGTGATAAGGGACATGTTGTTGTTACTCCACGGAAAGACGGGATTGAAGTTGACTTGAAGGAACTCGTGGAAGAGCTACAGCTGCGTGATGTATCAACGCCTTTGTTGGTGCGCTTTCCGGATATTTTGGACAGTCGGATTGAGAAAATGGCGAGTTGCTTTAAGATTGCTGCGGAGGAATATAAATTTACCGCAAATAACTATATCGTTTACCCCATCAAGGTAAACCAGATGCGCCCAGTGGTTGAGGAAATTGTGACCCACGGGAAGAAATTCAATATTGGCCTTGAGGCAGGTTCAAAACCGGAGCTTCATGCAGTAATTGCAATCAACACAGACAACGATTCGCTGATCATCTGCAACGGCTATAAAGATGAAGACTACATAGAACTGGCCCTTTTGGCACAGAAAATGGGAAAACGTATCTATGTTGTGGTCGAAAAGCTGAATGAGCTTAAGCTTATCACAAAAGTTTCACGCCGTCTCAAAGTAAAACCCAACATTGGTATCCGCATCAAGCTTGCCAGCGCGGGAAGCGGCAAATGGGAGGATTCGGGCGGCGATGTAAGCAAGTTCGGACTAACATCCAGCGAACTGCTAGAGGCATTGGATTTCCTCGATAAGAACAAAATGAAGGATTGCCTGAAGCTTTTGCATTTCCATATCGGAAGCCAGGTTAACAAAATACGCCGTATAAAAATTGCACTGCGCGAAGCTTCTCAGTTTTATGCCCAGCTGTATCTCAGGGGTTTTGGGGTGCAACTGGTTGATATTGGTGGCGGGCTTGGAGTTGATTACGACGGGACCCGTTCTTCGAACAGCGAAAGCAGCGTGAACTATAGTATCCAAGAGTATGTTAACGATGCCGTCTCCACAATGGCCGATGTGAGCGATAAAAACAAGATTCCCCATCCCGACATAATCACCGAGTCGGGCAGATCGCTTGCCGCCCACCATTCAGTTCTCATTTTCGAGGTTCTTGAATCCGCAACCCTTCCAACTTGGGAAGACGATGAAGAGATCAGCCCGGAGGATCACGAATTGGTTCGCGAATTGTATACCACCTGGGATGCCATCAACCAGTCGCGCATGCTCGAAGCCTGGCATGATGCGCAGCAGATCCGTGAAGAAGCCCTTGACCGCTTCAGCCTGGGATTGCTAGATTTGAAAACCCGGGCCCAAATTGAAAGACTGTTTTGGTCCATCGCCCGTGAAGTGCAGCAGATGACCAGCGAACTGAAACACGTTCCCGAGGAGTTGCTGCAACTTCCCAAATTACTTTCGGATAAATACTTCTGTAACTTTTCCCTGTTTCAGTCGCTTCCCGATTCTTGGGCAATAGACCAGATATTCCCCATAATTCCTATCCAGCGTCTTGAGGAAAAGCCCGATCGATCGGCTACCTTGCAGGATATTACCTGTGACTCGGACGGGAAAATCGATAATTTTATCTCCACCCGAAATCTCTCGTATTACCTGCCGGTTCATTCCCTTAAACACAAGGAACCCTATTATATTGGCGTTTTTCTCGTTGGAGCATACCAGGAAATTCTTGGCGATCTCCATAATTTATTTGGCGACACCAACGCCGTGCACGTATCGGTTGACAAGCACGGATATACCATCGATCAGATTATTGACGGGGAGACAGTTGCGGAGGTTCTCGAATATGTTCAGTACAATCCCAAGAAGCTGGTTCGAACAGTAGAAACCTGGGTTACGTCGTCAGTGAAATCAGGAATAATCACTGCAGAAGAAGGCAAAGAATTCCTTTCGAATTACCGCTCCGGACTCTATGGTTATACCTACCTTGAATAAAGTTCAAGGGAAAAAAATGGAGCAAAAAAACAATCCCCTGCACGGCAAAACCCTCGAGGCAATTCTTACCCAACTCGTTGATTTTTACGGTTGGGAACAGCTTGGCTATAAAATCAATATCAATAGCTTTAACAACGATCCCAGTATAAAATCGAGTCTGAAATTTTTGCGCTCGACTCCCTGGGCCAGGAAAAAAGTTGAAGATTTGTACCTTGAAATTATGGGCAAGATTAAACCATTGTGAATCAATAGTGTAAAACGCGGGCGCTTGAATTGCAGCTCATTTAATTCCGGGTTTCTTTGTTACCCGGTAATTTCTTAACACAATTATTTGTAGTATTAAAGTTTGATTCAACATAAAAGTAACCATGCACAATTTTGAAATAAGCGACAAGGGATACATAGAGCTTAATAAACTCCTGAAAGTCCTAGGCCTGGTTGAAACCGGTGGAGAAGCCAATATTCGTATAGATAACGGAGAAGTGAAAGTAAACGGTGCTGTTGAAAAGCAAAGAAGAAAAAAACTTCGTCCTGGTGATGTTGTTTTGTTTAAAAAGGAGTCGGTACAAATAAAACAAGAGACACTTAAACCTTAATTGCACATCTAAGTTTCATCTTATCAATAAAAGCAACAATCATGAAAAAAATCACCCTTGTATTTTTGGCCTTGGCCATTTCTTTTGCACATTCAGTTTCTGCCCAGACATTGCAGGAGCAGGCCTTGGCACTCAAAAAACCTGCAGACTGCGGCGTTGTTGATTATGACGCATTTAAAAACTCCTCCTTTGTTTTGAAAGACGATGTGGCTAAAACCGATAAAAATTACGAGCAGGTTACAACAGATATAGAAAAATATGCTTCCTCAGAAAAAGCAATTACTGTTGACAATGTGAAGGCTGATATCAGCAAGGTGAAGGAAATCAAATCCTCCCTGAAGACTTTTGAAGATAAGATCGCGAAACTCACTGAAACCGGTAAAACACTCTCATCCAATGTTACCAGTGTTAAGCCTGTTACAAAAATTAAACCCGCCACAACCAACACAAAAGATTCAGTTAAAGCTGTTGACTTAAGTCGCGACATTCTCAAGAACCTCGGCACAAAGGTTGATGCCGATCTGGAAAAGCTTAATGGGCTGCTGGTTAAAGCTGAAGGGGAGTGAGGCCTTAAATAAATTCAACGGGGAAAATTTAATGAGCTTCTATGGGATAAGTTTCTTTCTGAACTCCATAGATTAATTGCTGCAAGGTTTTATTTTTCGGCAAATCCTGCCAGGCAATCCGGACAAAGACAATCATTAAACCTGCTGGTGATCTCAAGCATATCTTTTTTGTGTATCTGCATTGACTCGCACCAGCAGTCTTTCTCCCCTTCGCAGGAGAAGGCTGCCCCGCATTTCGGACATATTTTTTTTGACATATTATAAGCTCTGGGTGACGTTTACGCTCCTCATCTTGCCACCCATGGGTGGATTCATCTTGCGGATGGTAACTGTAGCTTTAGTTACTCCTGTTAACTCTGAATGAATTGCTTCAAGAATTCTACGGGCAATATTCTCAAGTAATTTGGATTTTTTCTCCATTTCTCTTTTAACAATTTTGTAGGCTATCTGATAGTTAACAGCATCGTGCAGCTCATCTGTTTTTGCAGCAAGTTCCATGTCGGTTTCCATCATCAGGTCTACAAGGAATTTGTTTCCTACAATCTGCTCCTCCTTGTAATGCCCATGAAAGGCGTAAAACTCCATTGCTTCGATATGGATTGTTCCCATGTTTTTTTTTATAAAGGTAGAGTTTTTTAGTTAGAATAGACGGATCTCACTTCCTTTCCAATGTTCTTGAGCGGAGTGAGTAAACTGTGGCAATTTATGATTTTTCCAATCTGTCAAAGTAGAATTAAATCTTTATTCATTAGTTTTAGGGCATAAGAAACCTGTATGGCAATAGACAAATCTGTAGATCAACGTTTTTCCTCCCGCATTGCAATGCTTCTGAGCGCACTTGGCATTGCTGTGGGAACAGGCAATATCTGGCGTTTTCCAAGAATTGCTGCACAAAATGGTGGAGATGAGGGTGCAGGTTCGCTGATAATTGCCTGGGTTGTATTCCTATTCTTATGGAGTGTACCCCTAATTATTGCTGAATACATGTTAGGTGCCAGATATCGCAAAGGTGTAATAGCTGCGTTTGCAGAATCAATGGGCAGACGTTTTGCATGGATGGGGAGTTTTGTCGGCTTTGTTGCAGCAGCCATTAGTTTCTTTTATGCTGTAATTGTTAGCTGGGCCTTGTTTTACCTTATATATACCCTGTCTTACCCTCTTCCTGAAAGTAATTCTCAGGCCCTGGCTGTATGGGATCAGTTTCAATCGGGATCCATCCCGTATTTTTTACATTTTGCCGTCGTGGGTCTGGGAGCACTTGCCATCTGGAAAGGTATCCGATCCATAGAAAAGGTTAATATGATTTTAATCCCTGTTTTACTACTGATTATTCTGGTAACATTCGTAAGAGCTATCACCTTGCCGGGCGCATTTGAGGGGATTGCGTATCTTTTCCGACCCGACTGGTCACAGCTTGCGATGCCGGAAATCTGGCTTCAGGCACTTACCCAAAACGCGTGGGACACCGGTGCCGGATGGGGTTTGTTTCTTACCTACGCGGCGTACATGAAAAAGGAGCACGGGATTGTAAAAAATGCTTTTATAACTGGGATTGGAAATAATGCGGTTTCACTGCTAATGGCCATCATAATTTTCTCAACTGTATTTTCTGTTTTGCAAAACGGTCAGGGGTTTACCGATTCACAGGTTCTTGAAGTGATGAAAACAAGCGGACCGGCTTCCACGGGACTTACCTTTATCTGGATACCCCAACTTTTCGGAACTATGGAATTTGGAAGGGTTTTAGCCGTAATGTTCTTTCTGGGATTATGCTTCGCAGGATTCAGTTCAATGATTTCAATGTTCGAATTGTCGGCGCGCGTTTTTGTCGACAGGGGAGTAAAACGCAGCAGAGCGCTGTGGATTATAATCCCGATAGTGTATTTACTTGGGATTCCTTCCGTAATGAGTCTTGATTTTTTAAGCAATCAGGATTTTGTATGGGGAATCGGACTTATAATCTCCGGGGTGTTTGTTGCAATAAGCCTGGCGGTTTCGGGAATTAATTCGTTTCGCGAAACGGTTGAACAGGAGTCCGGTTTATTTCTCGGCCGTATATGGCAAACCATCATACTGTATTTTGTGCCGGTAGCCGGGGTTTTATTGCTTTTTTGGTGGATGATGCTTGCAGCCACCCGATTTGCCCCGGAGGATTGGTATAATCCTTTTAATCCTTTTAGCGTAATGACCTGTCTGGTTCAGTGGTTTGTTGTGATTGCTATTTTTATCGGGTGGAATAAAAAGATAATCGGAAATCTTTAACCTAAATTGCAACGGTTGCAGCTACCCGCAGTTAGGGCGGGAATTAGAAAGATTTCTGCGAAACGTTATATTTTTTATCATCGTTATTTTGTCTTACGAACAACAAACCCCTAATTGCGGGTAGGTGCTATTATGACTAGTTGGTTTTTATAAATTTCCTTGAAATCAATCCTTTTTCAGATACTATTTTAATCAAATAAGTACCATTTTTTAAGTCTTCTACATTAATCTCATTTGAACTTCCTTTTAGTACAACTTTACCAGATAAATCAAGAATTGTATAAGAGATAGTTTTGTAATCATCCGCATTATAATCTATGTTTAATATTTCATTTACTGGAATCGGATAAATTCTAAAAAGCTTATCTAATTTTTGATTTTCAATGGTGGTAAAAATATGGTTACCTTCAGAACTAAAGTTAATAACATAGAAATCATAATCTGGATTCCCGAAATTAGCTGAATTTATAACGCCCGCTATAACCAATGAATTATTGCTTGATTCACATAATGACTCTCCGTAACTATGCCCTGCTTCATATAATACTTTTTCCCATAATATGTCACCATAAAAATTGGTTGATATCGCAAACAACCTTGCATTTTGAGTATAACCTGTAATGGCATATCCCAATGAGGTCTCAATAATCTCATTTATATATCCCTCATCAATCTTCAGGTAGTCCTTTTTCCATATTAAAGTTCCTTGTTCTGAAAACTTGCACAATGTTGGTTTTCTGTCAAATGTTGCGCCAAGAATAATATCATCTTCTGAATTTACAATTACAGAACGTGCGTAATCTTCATATTTTACTGCAAAGACCGTGTCCCAAAGAAGAACACCTACAGAGTCTACCTTCAACAAATATACATCTCTTCCTCTATCGTCAGTCTTAAACCACTTCATACCAGATATTACATATGATGAATCTGAACTAACTGAAATTGATTCGCCCCATTCATTATCTGTTCCTGGATAAGCATTATACCACAAACTATCTCCATTTGAGTCGAATTTCCAAATAAAAATATCATGAAAGTCATCATCGAATTGTGTACCAGTTATAATTAAGCCATTATCATATGTTTCTTTAATACAATTAACCTGTAAGTAAGATTTATTCAAATTATAAATATTTGTCCAAAGCGAATCTCCATTATTGTTTATCTTTATTAACGAAATAGTTTTTTTACCTGCATTATAACAACTCGCAACTATACAAGAATCTGATGTTCCAACAATTGTACTCAACTCACTCCCTGATGTAAAATAATATCGACGCCATATTTCATTACCATCCAAATCCAATTGAACAAAAACAGGAATTCCATCTTCTGTTCCAGCTGAAATGTAAGAATCGAGTTTATTATTTACAATTGAATACGCTGATCCTTGGTCATTGCGCTCTCGCTTATACTCAAATAAACTTTGTGAGAAAACAGTACTAGAAATTATAATTAACGGAATTATTAGTGGAGTAATTTTCATTTTGAATTGTATAAAAGTTGTTCATATTTCAAATTCACAAAATGTCTGCACAATTAGCCATAACAATTTATATATACAACATTAATACCCACCACCCCAAATCCGCAGCATAGGTCCAAATAATCCAATCAACTATTAAAAGTAGAATTTTATTTTTAGTTCCGGCTAATTCCGGAAAAAAAATGCAGGTAAAAGGCTTTTTACTTTTTTATGGCTGTGGGATCAAAAAAAAACGCAACATAGAAATCAGGGCGGATCAGCTCGCAGGGTGTAGCTGCACCCGCCATAGGCTTTGGAAACTAAGTCAAACGAAGAGCCCCCGCTAAAGCGGGGCAAGCTGTTTGCCGGGAGTCTGTTGCGTACGGTTCTGAGAGTCCCGATTGCTATCGGTATAGGGATGAGACTCCCCTTTATCTACTCGACTATTCGAGTTTAAAATCTGTAATTTTGTAATTGGCATTTCGTCCGCCTTCGTTGGTTTCTTGCAATATGCCCTTTCCTACCAAGTCTTTTATGTCACGTAATGCTGTGTCTGTAGAAACTTTGGTGATTTTCGCCCATTTTGAGGTTTGTAGTTTTCCGTCAAATCCGTCAAACAACGTATTCAAAACGGTGCGTTGGCGTTCGTTGATTGTTGTGTTTTCGTGTAGTTTCCAAAATTCGGCTTTTCGCAAAATGCGTTGTGTGGTGTTTTCGGTGGCAAGCATAGCGTTTTTCAGACAATGCAAAAACCATTCAAGCCATTCGGTAATGTCGCCCGTGCTATGTTGCACTTCTTGTAATACTTCATAATAGCGTTTACGTTCTGCTAAAATTTGGCTCGACATACTATAAAAACGTTCGCCACTATTTTCGCCACGTGCAAGCAACATATCCGTTATAGCTCGTCCTATGCGTCCGTTTCCGTCATCAAACGGGTGAATGATGATAAACCAAAAGTGGGCAATGGCGGCTTTTATCACGGAGTCAAGTTGGTTGTCATTATTGAACCAGTCTAAAAATTTATCCATTTCGGCTTTTACCAATTTTGTTTTTACAGCTTCATAATGTATTTTCTCTTTGCCCATTGCTCCCGAAACTACCCGCATTTCGCTTGTGCGGTATTTTCCCACTTCAATGGCGTAAGGCCCGCTGTAACCTGTGGGAAAAAGTGCTGCGTGCCAACCAAACAGACGCTTTTCGGTTAAAGGCAAATTGTGACGTTGTGTGGCATCAAGCATCATTTCTACCACGCCTTCTATGTGGCGACTGCTTGGCACAAGCCCTGCCATATTGATGCCCAAACGCCTTGCTATAGAAGAACGCACTTGGTCATAGTTTAGCATTTCGCCTTCAATTTCGCCTGACTTAACAACATCTAAGGTAAGGACGGTGAGTGTGGCTTCTTCTTTGGCTGAAAATCCCAATGTGTTCATTTGCCCGATGATTTTACCCTGCATTAGTTTAACTTCGCCAAATCCAGCATTTATGGCTTTATCGTTCCACGAAAAGTCCGTCCAATTGTTATGTTCGTAAATGTATTTCGCCATTGTTCTAAAATAATGATGCGGCAAATATACGCATTAATTACCGCATATATGCGGTAATTAATGCGTATATTTGCCGCAAAAATCTTGAAATGCCGGTTTTTACCTAAATTGAACAGCTTTCGCTAAAAAATATCAAGTGAATATCGTGTGTCTAATTGTTATGGTTGTGTTAAGCGAAGAGGTATTCTGCCATTGCCCTAACAATTTATATATCCAACCCTAATATCCACCACCCCAAATCCGCAGTGTAGGTATAAAAAACCCAACCAACTATTAAAAGTAGAATTTTATTTTTATTTCCGGCTAATTCCTGAAGAAAAATGCAGGTAAAAGGCTTTTTAATTTTTTATGGCTGGGAGATTAAAAAAACCACAAAATAGAAATCAGGGCGGTTGCGCTGAATCTTAGATAGTGAGCGTGACGTGGTGATGACGTGACGGGCGCTGCCCTGAGCCTGTCGAAGGGAAGTTCAATCCCTAGGGCTTAGGGTTGGGGGTGAAACTCCCCCTTTACCTACTCGACTTTATGCCGTCATGGGATTTATTTGAATCTGTCCGCCAATTGCTCTTAAAACTTTCATAATAGTCTCAAATTGAGGTTTGGATCCGTCAGATAAAGCTTTGTATAAGCTTGGTCTGCTTAATCCTGTTTCTTGAGCAATTTTTGTCATGCCGATTGATTTTGCAATATGTCCGATTGCTGTTATAACATCAGAATCGTTTCCTCCTGCTAATACAGCATTAAGGTATTCTGCAATCATTTCGTTATTATCCAAATAGTCTGCAATATCAAATCTTGAAGTATTCATTTTATTATTTTTTAATTCTTTTTAAAATCTCTTTTGCCTTTTCAATGTCATGCTGCTGAGTTGATTTATCACCACCAATGAGTAGAATAATAATTTTCCCATCCGACTCTTTGAAGTATATTCTGTATCCTTTGGCATAGTCGATTTTTAATTCTCGAATCCCATTGCCAACGGGCTCGCAGTCTCCAAAGTGTTCATCATTTTCAATCTTTTGAACGCGAAAAAGTATTTTGGCTTTAGCTCTTAAATCTTTAAGTTTTCTCAGCCATTTATCAAATTCGTCCGTTTTCTCAATTATATACATTCAACGCACTGTATTCATTCGGATACAAACTTACTCAATCATTTCTATTCTTTAATGAATTTGTTGAAAAATTTAAATGGAAATTTTAAGCTGTTAAAATACTCATGCGTTGTCTTTTAAAATGCAACACAACTGTTTTATAGGTCTATAAAAATCAAATTAAAGGCAAAATATTTCTTTATTCCATAATTATAGAATCACCCTGTTTTACCTCTTCCACTTGTTCATCTGAGAATTCAGATAATCTTTTATTTCCTTATGTTTTGTCTGGTAAGCAAGGTTTTCCATTTCCCCGGGATCGGCCTTGAGGTCAAAGAGCTGCTCGTTCAGACTTCCATAAGAATACAGAACATATTTATAATTTCTGTACCTTATCATTCTGCCTAGTCTCTCGGGATGTTCCGGATCAGGTGCGATTTCAGCATAGAGAAATTCCCTGAATGAAGTATCTGGATTTTCGATTATCGGTTTCAGACTTTTGCCTTCAATATTTGAGGGTATCAGTATCCCTGCATAATCCAACATGGTTGGAAGTATGTCGATTCCTGAAACCAGATGGCGATTGTTTACCGGGCTTTTGAAATTTTTCCCAAACCAACTTATAATAAGGGGAACTTTCAAGGATTCTTCGTACGGGGAGAGGTTGCCGGCCCATTTGTGCGATGCTGCGCCGTCTCCGTGCGTGCTGGTAAAAACTATTAATGTATTCTCATCAAAGCCCTGTTTTTCCAGCATGGTGATAATCTTTCCAATCTCCTTATCCACCATCTCAACCATTCTGTAATATTGGAACAAATAATTCCTCCATTCCTCGGGGCCGAATTTCTGGCTTAGGAAAAGCGAATTGTTAAGATTACTAAGGTTTCTGAGGTCTTTTAAAAACCGAGGTTCATCGGTAGGGATTTCATGGTTATAAGGAAGGGGAGCAGTGCTTTCAAGGTTTACTGCAGTTAAAAAAGCAGAGGGCTTTACGGTTACATTCCGAATATCGTGGGGGTTTTGAAACGATACTACCATCAGCCATGGTTCGTCCGGGTGTCTTTGAAGTTGCTTCACCATAGCATCTGCCAGGGGAGGGTCTGTATCGCTGCCATTCCCGGTGGTTTTCTCAACCGACAGAAAATTAACAAGGTCAAATCCGGGAATCGAATCCTGACCTGTAGTATGGGGAAAATCGTTTGGGAGCTGCCATTTGCCTGCCCAAACTGTGCGATAGCCTCCTTTTCTGAATAGCTGACCCATATTTTGCAGGCTGCTGTCGGTTTTTTCACCATTGTAGCTTACCCCGGTCTGGTGAGGGTACATACCGGTTATCAACGAACTTCTGGAAGGAGAGCCTTCGGGAGAACTGCAATAGGATTGTGTAAAGCGGATGCCTGCAACAGCCAGGGCATCCATGTTGGGGGTATGAATATATGGATTTCCATAAGCACTCATTGCATTCATTGTCTGCTGATCGGTAAAAATAAACAGCATGTTGGGACTATCAGGCTTCTTTTTTCTCGCCCTCTGGTTTTCAGTTTTTTCATCAACTACGGTAATCGGCTCGAAATTCAGAGGACTGTTCCAATTGTCGGCTTTGCCCCTCCATATCATCTGGGTTTCACGGTTCACGCTGTCGGCATCGTTGATGGCGATATCTATTGAGAAATATGTGCGGGGCCAGAAATGGTTCCTTTTAAGACTTGAATAGGGAAGATATAGCTGCACCACATAACTGCTGTCAAAAAGCTGGGTCCAGGCAGTGGCTCCGGTGACATCCGACTTGTAATTTTTTGGGTACCACTCTATGGGGGCTACATTTTTCTTTCCGGGGAGAGGGATTACAACTGCTTGAAAAACTCCTGTTTCATAAGTATTTTTTTTGCGAAGGCGGGGAGGACGAAGGTCCATGTAGATTTCTACCCCGTCATTCATGTAAGAAAATTCATTTCCGGTTCTAACAGAGTCGTCCTGTACTCTGATGGTTAACAAGAGCCCCGTCTCTGTGCGGTTCATATATGCCATTGCGGAACAATCGTCGGTTCCAGTCCAACTTTCAGAACCTATAGCGATTTGGGATGAATCGTTGATTTCGAAAACAAAGGATTTGCCCTCGTCGTAATTCTGGTAAGTCGTGCAGGAACTTATTAGGAAGATAACCAACAGTATGGCGGTATTTCGTAACATCATTGCATATGTTTTAGTTTTACCAGTTTCCCTCTTCCATAAGCGGAATCAGTGCAAGAAGACCGCTCCAGGAATAAAAGCTGTCGCTGCTTTTCACATCACCCCCAACACCGGTGACGGAATTGTAGTTTTCGTAAACCCTGTGGTTTTCATTCCACTCCTTCATAATGAGTTTGAGCGATTTGTCAGCTATTAGTTTTCTGGCTTCTGGAAGGTTGTAATTGCGCAATCCCAAATAAACCAGGAAGTTCATGGGTGCCCAAATTCTCCCCCGCCAGTATTCATTGTCGGGAAAACCGGGATCATTCCTTGCAATGGATGGAATCATAAACTCACCAAAAAATTCCTCAGGGTTCATGAGATGTTCATTTACCATTCTTTCGGCTTGCTCCTGAGTAGGAACCCCCGCCAGCATAGGATAGAAGTTCCCGGGGGAGAGATGCGTGCTGAATTCATTTGTAACCAGGTTTTTATCCCTGTAAATCCCCGATTCTTCATCCCACAGCTCCATAAGCTTCAAGGAATACTTTTCAGCTCGTTCGAGCAGTTCGGTTTTGGCTTCTTCTTTTCCCAGCTCTCCGGCAATGAAAGCCAATGCCTTGCAATCTGCGATGTAGTAACTCATCAGATCAACCGATGCAAGGTCCAAAAGGTGTTTTTCCTCATTGAAAACAGCCTCATCGAATAGCGGGGAATTATCAAGACCGGATTCGAACATGGCAGCTTGTTTTGTGAAACCATCCTTTACTTTTTCAGAGGGGTCCGATCCCCAAGACAGGTACCCGCTGTTGTTCCGTGCTTTATCCCACCAGCGGTTCCAAAGTAGCAGGTTTTCATAAACTTCCGAGAGAAACCATTTGTCTTGGTACTTGCTGTAAATAAGCTTGCAAATGGTGCTGCCAACGGGGGGCTGGGAGCGGTCGAATGAGGAAGCATTTCCAAGTGCTGAGGCAAAGTTTGGAACGAATCCCCCGGGAGTAATAGAATTGGTAATGGCAATGGCATTGGAGTATGCGTGAAATTTATCGTCGGCGGCAAACATTGCAGCTGTGAAATATGTATCCCAGTCGAACAAAACATATCCTCCCCAAGCTTCGCTCCACACTCTCGACACCGGAGTAATTGCGCGGTTGTTGAAAGCATCATAGATTATGTTCCATCCCAGCAGATTTCGCATAGCCTCATGCGCAGAAGCCAAATCTCCATATTTGGACTGCTGTTCTTCATAGATTTCCCTTCGCTTCTTGACGTATTCTTTTACTTTCTCAAGACTGCGTCCATAACCGGTGAAAAAAGCAGTTTCCTCGGTCGAGTTCACACAGATGTAAGGAAAGGGGAGAGCCAGGGGGATGTTTAACTCTTCCGCCGACGACTGCATTGAAAAGGTTTTCTGACTTACATCTGCCTGTATTATGCTCTTGTTTTTCTCAATCCTCCCCGGCTTATTATAGAGAATCCCGGTTTCAAGTATCATCAGATGAGGATTTTCAGGCACTTCAATTGGGGTGTAAAGAATCATTATATCCCTTCTTTCTCGTGCAACCTGAATTCTAGCTTTCATTCCTTGCCAGGTAAGAATCATGTCGATATACCTTCCGTCATACGAATGTGCCAAGGGGGTTATTATTCCTTGGGAGGAATCCATCGAATGAAGATTTGTCTGGTTGAGAAAATAAGGATATGGAGCTCTGTATGTTGTTCTGAAATTCAACCGAAGCGACAATCCTTCAGGCATGTAAATGAAGTTCAGAAGGTTTGGGTTATCCCAGGTGTTCCAACCCTGAAGAAGATATTCCTGAAGCTTTTCATTGTTGTCGATTTTGCTGTTGTCAATACCTTTGTCTTTCCAGCATGAAGTAAGGAAAAGGGAGGAAAGCAGCAGAATAACTATCTTGTTCATCATGACAAAATTTATTTATTACAGGGATGAATGAGCCCACAAACGACTGATATTGTTTCGATTGAGTTATTATCTGGAGGATATGTGGGTTTCATAGGGTCGGATTTCTTATGTATAGGTAGGGTAGTCGAAACCGAGCTTGTTGGATTCAGGGTGGTCAAGGAATTTCTCGAGGTCGTCCTGGTAAAAATCTATAAAGAACTCGTACAAAATCTTATTGAATTCATAGTAGTGCCATTTTTCATTTTCAAATGGGATTTCAATGCTGCGGTTGTTTCCCAACTTCATTATGAAATTCCCCCGATACTTTTTGAAGAGCAGCTCAAATACAAGGCTCTGTTCAGGAATATCCACTTTTGGGATTTTGAGGATCATACCAATGCGTACGTGCCAAAAGGAATCCGGCATGAGCTTCATGGCTTTCAGGGGGTCGTTGGTAGGGGCGGAGTCTTCCTCCCACGAAAAGAGAACGGCATTTTTTGGAGACAGGCTAAAATACTCGAGGTAAGAATCCAGAAAACCCATGAGAAATTTTAGGCTTTCCTGCTGGTATGCATTGAATTCCTCAATGTTTTTCCGGTAAATTTCAAAAAGTACCTGAAAGCGGTCCATAGGGATTAATATCTGTAACAAAATTGCAGCAAGATAATCAATTCTGCAAACTATGGAAAAGGACACAAGGGCTTTTGGGCTTATTTTTTGGGGGAAACCCGAAAACAACTCTATTTCACGGTTACCCGAATCTCTTTGGCAATATTTAGAGCCGTGGTTATGGTACTTATATCGGTGAAGAGTTCACCTGTTTTTCCTGAATAATGGCTATGCCCGATAACCAACATGGGATATGATTTTGTTTCACTGTCGAGGTCCACATCGGCCATGTAAACCAAAGCAGGTTGACATGATGTTTTATACTCGTTGTCATCCGGAAATTTTGCGTTGGTCCAGAACTCGTTCCAATCCCACGACTGGTTGATTTCAAAGTAAACGGAGAACTTTCTCAGGCTGGGGTTTTCGATGCGGGTGTTTAAGACAAAGTTTCCCGTGGGAGTTGCTCCGGTATACGCATCAGCAATGGGGGTTTTTGTGTCGGGCAAAAATAAGCCTGCATCGTTTACAATTCCCCGACGATGCGACCAATAGGGCAAGGCTGCCGGGCGCATAATCGGTCCCGGTTGCCATTTTCCTGTGCTGATGTCGCCATGCTCAAAAGTTCCCTTGCCAATCGATTCGGCAACATATAATGTTTGAACGAAGTTCCCCACTTCATCTTCTACCCATATTGCCATTAATGGGTAATTGAAAGCAGGACCCCTTGTAAACTCAATAGCGATCTGGGTTCCCGTGGTGTCGGTATTGTATGAGAAAGTAGCAGGAGGGCTCTGTATTTCAGTACTTTTGCATGATCCTGCGAGAAGAATTAATAGGGCAAATATTGTTAAAAGATTTGTTTTCATAGGGTTGAGGATTAGAATTGAATAATAATTCCCAATGTTGGCAGAACGGTTCCTCCTAAAGTACTTAATTCTTTAAGTTGGTATTTTTGCTCGGGGAGTGGATCGCCAGGGTTTATGGGTTCAGTACCGTCCAGAAGCAATATTTTCTGCTGGTCGGACTTGAAGTTATAAAGGTTTTGAACATCCATATACAGGTTCAGGGAAAAGCGGTTCAAGAACCATTCTTTATCGACCCTTACATCCAGCTGATGAAACGATTTCAGCCTTTCCTGGTTGAAGCGACCGTAATCGGGCAGGCCACGACCAAAAGCATCCCAGGCTAACTTATAGCTGCTAAGATCTTTATCGTAGGGAGTATAGGGTGCGCCTCCCACGAATCTCCACTTCATGCCGATTCGCCAGTTCTTTTTAAACTCTTTCAGGGCGGTGATGTTGAGGATATGTCGGTTATCCCAGGCGGAGGGTACCCAGTTGCCCAGCGCAAGAACCTCCGATTTAAATGCTTCTGATTCGCTTCTTACCAAGGTATAGGCTACAATCAGGTTCCCACCGAAAAAGTCTTTGTTGCGATACAACAACTCCATTCCATAAGCCCTTCCGGTAGCAATTGATTTTACCGCTTCATCGCCGAAGGTTCCAAAATCGGCACCTTTGCTGGCCAGGGATATGGAATCGTTAATGCTGAAAGGATAATTGCGATAGTATTTATAAAATCCCTCAATAGTAAACCTCGACTGCTCCGTGGGCAGCCACTCGATTCCCCCTACCAGATGATCGGAATTAATATACTTCAGTCCGTTTTGGCTGTTAACCAATTCCCCGGCTGTATTGCGGTAACCCAGCATGGTGTAGGGAGGAACCTGAAAATACCTACCCAAATTAAAATTAAGGAAAAAACTCTGGCTTAGCAGGTATGAGGCTGAGAACCGGGGTGATAACTGCTGAAGGGGATTGGACATCTCTTCGGAATAGTCGTTGCCATCGGCTCGGACTCCGAGCGAAAGGGTGAGTCTTTCGTTTATAAAATTCTTGCTCGCCTGCCCGAAAACACCGTATTTTATGAGGTTTAAGTCGCTGGAGTAGTCAATGATAAAAGGACTTCCGTTGATAAAGGTATTGTTGTATGTGGAATTGTCATAGGTGGCATACTCCATGCTGGCGCCGTAGTTAACGCGCAACCCGCTGTTTAGTCTGGAATTGTGCTCATAACGCAGCTTGTTTTCGATCTCATTTGAAGCATAATTTAAAAGGAGAGTGCTATCCTCGTCGTTGTTACGGTATTTAAAAGCTGTGTTATTCAGGTGATTCCTGCTAAGGGTCCAGGTGTCGAACCCGTTCTCATAGAAATGTTTGTAAACGACCCCTACGGTATAATTCCATTGCTCATTTGAAGGGAGGTAACCGAGAATATAACGCTGCTCCTCGGTCTCGTTGGCTTTTAGATTCAGTGCGAACTGGTCAATCGCACCCAGGCCCAAAACCGTAATTTCGTTCTTTTCATTGATTTTTGTTTTTGTCTTAAACTGAAAATCGTTGTAGGTGGGCAAAAAAGGCAAGCCGATAACAGAAAACAAAAACTGGAGGTAAGAACGGCGTGCCGACATAATATAGCTGGTGTTTTCCCCAATTGGCCCATCCAGAGTAAGGGCCAGATCAGATGCACCTACCGAACCCTTGAATTTGAGCTTGTCTTTGTTTCCATCAACCTGCCTCAGTTCGAGAACGGAGCTAAGCGCATTCCCGCGGTTTGCCGGAAAGGCTCCGGAATAGAAATTTACTTCGCGGATGAAATCGACATTTATTATCCCCACCGGTCCCCCTGATGCCCCTTGGGTGGCAAAATGGTTAATGTTAGGTATCTCAACACCATCAAGATAAAATCGGTTTTCCGAAGTTCCTCCCCCGCGAACAATAATATCGTTACGGAATGCAGGTGTTGATGCAACGCCGGGATATGACTGGAGAACTTTGGAAATGTCACGGTTTCCCCCCGGGTTTTTCTCGATTTCCACAAGATCGATCCTTCTTAGAGAGACCGGACTATCATCGTTTCTTCGAAAGGGGGATGCTTTGACGGTGATTTCTTCGAGAGCGATTTTCGACTCCTGCATCGGGATATCAATAAAAACCTTGTTTGCATTGGTAACCAGTATGGGCTCGGAAACATAGGCCTCATAACCTACAGAGGTGGCACGTACTTCAACATAGCCTGGTTTGAGGCCGGTAAAAAGAAACTTCCCGTTAAGGTCGCTTATTGATCCTATATTGGTACCGAAAATTGCAATGGTAGCAAATTCCAGAGGCTGGTTGTTTTTTGCGTTGAAAATTCTTCCTTCAAGCACTCCTTTATCCTGAGCAAATAAGATTGAAGGGAGTCCAAATAGAGCAAGAGCAACTAGAATTCTGTTTAGTAAGAGTTTCATATATGATATTTTTGCAATTCTTGTATTAAGGTATTGGCCTTAAACAGAAATGTTGATGTTTTTGTTCATCTATTGTGGAATTATTTACAAAAAAGATTAAACAAAAAATATGGATTTTGGCCGTGAAAACTTTTCATTTCCAAATAGGGATACTTTTTTGCCATCAGCAGGGCTTGTTCAGAAAGCTTTTTTTTGAATTTCTTGTGCGCCTCGGTGTCTTCGTTATAAACACGGTGATTTTTCGCCTGGATTAGTTTCCCCAACTCCTTGTTGATTTCCAATGTTTCTTTATCAAAATAAGCCTTTTCGAATAGGCTCCAAATATAATTTATTGCCTGGTTGTTGGGGTGGAGGAGGTCGTCGGCATAAAAGCGGTAATCGCGGAGGTCATCCAAAAGAATTTCGTATGCGGGAAAGTATTCCGCATTCTCGGGAAATGTCTGGCAGAGCTCGTTAATTGCCAGCAGCAGTGTTGATTTGCTTAGTTGGTTTCCGTGTGCCCCGTCTTTCCAATGCCTCACCGGGCTTATGGTAAATATGATTTTTAGGGCCTTGTTTTTTCGAAAGATTTCAGGCAGGAAGGCGCTCCATGATTTTACAATGTCTTCCGGGCTGAGCAGAATCCGTTCAAATTCTCTCTCAGGCAATTTATGACAATTGGAAACCACCTCCCCACTTTTCCTGAGGCGGTAGACCCAGGCAGTTCCAAAAGTGACTAAAAGCACATCTGCTTTTTTCAGGTGTTTTGATGACGCCTTTATTTCCTGATTAATGCGGTTGAGGCATTCCTCTTTGTTTGTATGTGAGAAGCTGCTGTGATGATCCCATGAAAACCAAAGCTCGTTGTGAAATTCAAGGTCGTCTTCAGAATATTCCTGTCCATCAAGAAGAACTCCAAGACCATTAAGTACGCTAAGCGGATTATAAACCACTCCAAACGGGTTTACCCTCACGCGAAAAAGCAGTTCGCTGAGCTTTTGCCCTATATTGTCGGTAAAACATGATCCTGTGAAAAAAAGATTGCTTTTATGGGTGATTCGAACCCGGGAGGGCTGAATCTCAATTTTAGTGCGGAAGACTGACATAGTACTCAGATTTTATGTTCTTCGAGCCATTTGATTATGTAGGAATGTACCTCCTCTTTTATGAATTCGTTGTGCAATTCGTGGAACTGGTTTGGCCAAAGCTTGAGATGCGTTCTTCTGCTGGTATTTAATACGTAATCTTCACTGGCTTTGGGGGAAGTTATTGTATCGTTGGTGCCATGCATTATGAGAAAGGGATAGTTGATCTTGTAGACATTCCGCAGTGCATGGTAACCTGCCTGGTAAATCTCATGAAACATCTTAAGCGAAATACGATCATGATTCAGGGGATCGTTTTCATAGTTCCGAACTACTTCCGGATCATGAGCAATTTGCTCTGCTTTGAGCTGGTTGGAAATGGTGAGCGAGGGAAGGATTTTTTTCAGATATTCAGTGATTTTAAGCACAATGGCTGATGGCTCGTTATAGAGTTTAAGCCAGGGTGAGGTTACAATAACACCCTCAACCGGCCTGTTTCTTCGAATGATATGGTTTAGGACGAGGTTTCCGCCCATTGAATGCCCGTAGAGAATTTTTTTGTATTCCGGGAACAACTCTTCACTTTTCTGATAAAGCAGATCGATATCATCCAGAAGCACATCCAACGATTTTATATGTCCCCGTTTGCCTTCAGAACGGCCGTGACCGTGAAGGTCCAGACTGATTACAGAAATCCCTTTGGCATTAAAAAGCGCTGCCCAATGCTCGTAGCGACTGCAATGTTCACCCAGACCATGCACGAGAAGGATGAGTTTTTTCTGGTCGTTATCAGCCGTCCAACTCTGCGCAAAAAGTTTTACCCGGTCGTTAGCAATCCAGTTGTAGGTCTGGTTATTCATTCAGTTTCGTTGAAAAGTATAATGTTAAACAAAGGGTTTTTTACAAACCTTAAAGGTAAACAAAAAAGCTTATCGCGGTCAACTTTTGCAACATGCAATAGAACAGCTATAACCTTATTTTATTAATGTATGGAAGAGGGAGGTAAATGAAAAAATAGCGATGACGGAACACCTAATTTCTTAGTCGCTAAGAAAGTCGAGATTCCTTCTCAATCCCTCGAACTTAGCCCGTTTTACTGCCGATCCCCTGAAAAGATTATTAAAGGCTTCTTTATCCAGGAGGTGCCATTCTTTTTTACCAAGACTTAGCAATTCCGGATGGGGATTAAATTCTTCGGTTGCATTGGCAGTAGCTTTGCTGTTCCAGGGACACACATCCTGACATATGTCACAACCAAATACTCGATTTTGAAATTTGCCACGAAGTTCCTCGGGCATTTCCGGGGTTTTGTTTTCGATAGTGTGATAGGAAATACATTTTCCGGCATCAACCACACGGTCTTCCACTATAGACCCTGTAGGACATGAGGTGATACAATTGCGGCAACTCCCGCACATATCGTTTACCGGCCGGTCGTACTCAAGTTCGGCAGAAATAATCATTTCACCAATAAACACAAAAGATCCAAACCGGGTGGTAAGCAAAAGTGAGTTTTTGCCAATCCATCCGAGCCCTGCCCGACTTGCCCAGGCATGCTCCAGCACGGGAGCCGAATCGGTGAACACACGACCTTCACAGCCGGGAATAAGCTCATTGGTAAATGAAAGCAGAGCGTTTAGCTTTTTCCTGATCACCTGATGGTAGTCCTGACCATACGCGTACTTTGCAAGTACAGGGGCTTCCGGATCCGTTTGTTTTTTTTCAGGATAGTAATTCAGGATAACGGAGACCACAGATTTTGTGCCTTCAACAAGCTTGCGCGGGTCGACTCGCTTTTCGAAATGATTCTCCATGTAGCTTAGATCGGCGTTGTAGCCCTTTTCCAACCAACTTTTGAGCCGTGCAGCTTCCCCGGGAAGAAAGTCGGCAGCTGATATTCCACAATCGCTGAATCCGAGTCGCAAGGCTTCCGACTTGATTAGTTGGGAATATGTTTGGTTGGTATTCACATCAATCCCAAATCCAACCTGGCCTCATCCGTAAGATTCGATTCATCCCAGGGCGGGTCGAAGGTGAGATTTACCTTTGCTTCTGTTACCCCATCGATTGCTTTGACTTTTTCCTGCACATCAAGGAGTAGGGAATCTGCAACCGGGCAATTCGGGGTTGTGAGGGTCATGGTGATTTCAACCTTGTTGTTATCATCCACATCAATCGCGTAAATAAGCCCCAGATCATATATGTTCACCGGGATTTCCGGATCGAAGATGCTTTTTAGTACCTGCACAACCTCAGTCTCGATCTGCAGGAAATTGTTTACTTCTGCCATTTTTTTATCTATCTCTTTCTATCAAACAAATAAACTAAGCTTTATGTTTAGCATAATAGGCCAATGAATACATTTTCATCTTTTTTACCATGGAAACAAGACCATTGCTGCGCGTAGGGGAAAGGTTCTCTTTCAAGCCGATTTTGTCGATAAAATATAAATCTGCATTCATAATTTCCGAGGCCTCCTGCTGGTTCATTACCCTGATAAGCAGTGCAACAATTCCTTTTACAATAATGGCATCGCTGTCGGCAGTAAAGTGCATTTTACCGTTTTCAAAATCCGCATGAAGCCATACTTTCGACTGACAGCCATTGATGAGATATTCGTCTGTTTTGAATTTCGGATCAATTGCCGGCAAATCATGCCCCAACTCAATCAGGTAATTGTACCTGTCCATCCAGTCTTCAAAAGCCGAAAACTCCTCAATAATCTGATCCTGAATTTTTGTAAGAGCCATATTTGAATTAAGTCTAAATATACGTGCAAAGATATGAAAAAAGTTTGTTGTGATAACTCATGAAATGCTTGTGTTTTGAGTTTTTGCTCATCGGGGATTTGTCGGTTTCCGCCCCTGCGGTTTGGGGGAGAAACCGAAATGGTATTGCTATTTTTAGTTCCTCAAGACAAGGGCTCAATGAGCAATTGCACCTGACTTGTTGCAGGCATCTTTTTCTCTGTCAAAATTGAATGTAACAATTTTGTTACTAACAATATTGTTACTAACAACATTGTTACTAATAAAAATGTTATATATCTTTGTGTACAAAAAATCGAATTGCATGGCATCAGCATTTGTTTACGGCAAGATTGTTGGCGAAAACAATTTCACCAACAGGGAAAAGGATTTGGAGCGGCTTCTGATGAATTTTGAAAATGGAACCAATACCATCCTTATATCTCCTCGAAGGTGGGGCAAGTCATCGCTTGTGGCCAGGGCAGTTGAGCAGGCTGCACATAAGAATAAAAGACTTAAATTCTGTTTTATTGATCTTTACAATGTTCGTTCCGAAGAGCAGTTTTATGAGCAGTTTGCATTGGAGGTCCTTAAGGCAGACTCCTCGAAGCTGGAGGATCTCAGCAATCAGGCATTCAAGTTTATCGGGAGGTTGTTGCCAAAACTTATTGTTGGCAATATGCCCGGAAATGAAGTTTCGCTGGAGCTTGACTGGAAGGAGGTTAAAAAGAATCCCGATGATATTTTGAATTTGCCAGAGCGTTTATCCCTTGACAAGAATTACAGATTCATTGTTTGTATTGACGAGTTCCAGAATATCGCGGGATTTGAGGACCAGCTCGATTTTCAGAAGAAGCTACGGTCGCATTGGCAAAAACAAACGAGAACGAGCTATTGCCTTTACGGGAGCAAGCGTCACATGATGATGGATGTGTTCACCTCATATAACATGCCTTTTTATAAGTTTGGAGATATTCTGTTTCTGGAGAAAATCTCAGGGGAGGACTGGCTGCCCTTTATCATCAAGCGTTTTAAAGATACTGGCAAAGAGATTACTGAAGATGCCGCCCTTGAGATCATTGCCCTTTGTGAGCGCCACCCATATTATGTTCAGCAATTGTCGCAGCAGGCATGGCTCCGGACAAAGAAAATCTGCAATCAGGAAATTGTAGCAGAGGCGCATGAGGGGCTTATATTACAGATGAGTTTGCTGTTTCAAACCATTACGGATTCGTTAAGCAACACCCAGATATATTTTCTCAAGGCCCTTATCAGCGGGGAAAACCAGCTCAGCTCAGCCGATACCCTTATCAAATACCGTTTGGGCTCATCAGCCAATGTTAAACGCATTAGGGAGGCACTGATATCCAAAGAGATAATTGAACAGCAAAATAAGGAATATGTGTTTTTGGATCCGATCTACAGATTTTGGCTGAAGGGATTTTATTTCAAAATATAGAGGAATACGGGAGATTGTTGTAAATAGCTATTTAAGCATATTTACCGCATTTTTTAGGCCTTCAACCAGTCGGTCAGTATCTTCGAAAGAATTGTAAAAAGCCATCGAAGCTCTGATGGTGCCTGAAATCTGAAAATGGTCCATTACCGGTTGTGTGCAATGGGTGCCGGTTCTGACGGCGATGCCCATTTTGTCGAGAATCATTCCTATATCGAAAGGGTGTATGTCTTGAATGAGAAAGGAGAAAATGGAAATTTTCTCTTTTGCGTTACCGTAAATTTCCAAACCTTCAATTTCTTTAAGCCTGCTTTGGGTATATGCGAACAGGTTTTTTTCGTGTTGCATGATAGCACCAAAGCCAATGGAGTTGATGTATTCAATAGCAGTTCCAAGTCCAATGGCAGCTGTGTAATTCATTGTGCCGGCTTCGAATTTGAAGGGTAACTGGTTATAGGTTGTTTTTTCGAACTTCACACAATCTACCATGTCGCCACCACCCTGATAGGGAGGCAATGTGTCGAGCATTGCTTCTTTGCCGTAAAGAACCCCAATCCCGGTGGGTCCAAATACTTTGTGCCCCGAAAAAACGTAAAAATCGCAATCCAGATCTTGAACGTCCACGCGTGAATGCTGCACGGCCTGCGCACCGTCGATCAGAACCGGCACATGGTGATCGTGGGCAAAGCGTATCATTTCTTTAACGGGATTAATGCTGCCCAGGGAGTTTGACACGTGTGTTACAGCAACAAGGCGGGTCTTTTCGTTGAAAAGCAGTTTGTATTCGTTTTGGAGCAGTACTCCGTTTTCATCAAAAGGGATAACCCTCAGCTTTGCTTTCTTCCGGGCACAGAGCATTTGCCAGGGCACAATATTGGAATGGTGTTCCATTTCGGAAACGATGATTTCGTCTCCCTCTTTGATGTATTTTTCCCCAAATGAAAATGCAACCGCATTTATTGAGCCTGTGGCTCCACTGGAAAAAACAATTTCGTTAGTATTACGGGCGTTTATGAAATTCCTGACGATTTCCCGGGCGTATTCGTATTCGCCAGTCATTTGCTCGCTCAGAAAATGAACTCCCCTGTGAATGCTGCTGTTTTTGCTTTCGAGGAGTTCGTTGAGTTTATCGATGACAGCTCTGGGTTTTTGGGTGGTTGCGCCATTATCGAGGTACACAAGCGGCTTACCGTGAACCTGGGTCTGGAGAACCGGGAAATTTCTCCTGATGAGGTTTAAATCGATGCTGACAGCCGGATTGTCGGGAATCATTGGCATTTCATTTTACAGTTGTTACAATGCGACAATTCCCCACGCAAACGTTTATCCACTAACTCAATAACCCTTTCGCGAAGGGGCTGAAGTTTTATTTCGGATAGAACGGCATGTGCAAAGGCATACATCAGCAGGTGCATGCTCTCTTTGTATGGAATTCCGCGGGAGCGAAGGTAAAACAGAGCATCGTTGTCCAATTGTCCAACGGTGGCGCCATGACTGCATTTCACATCATCGGCATATATCTCCAGTTGGGGACGGGTATTCATTTTTGCCGTATCGGTAAGCAGAATATTATTGTTTCGCTGATAGGCCTGGGTGTTTTGAGCGTCCTTCCATACATGGATCTTACCACTGAAGGCAGCGGTGGAATTCTCATCGAGGATTCCTTTAAAAAGCTGATTGCTGGTGCAGTTTGGAACAAGATGGTTTACATAAGTGAAGTTGTCGACGTGCTGGGTGTCATCAACAAGGTAAAGTCCTAATGAGTTGTTGTGTGCTCCCTCTCCGGCAAGGTTTACATACACGTTGTTCCGCACTCTCCCGCCATGAAGGGTGATATAATTCGAGCTCACATTCGAATTCTGCATCTGGTGAGAATAGGTGTTGGTGAGCTGAGTTGCCCGGTTATGTTCGTTCTGAACCCTTGTAAGATCAAGGTTCGAATTCGGACCTGCATACATTTCGGTAACCGAATTGGTAAGAAACTCGTGACTGGAAAGGGTGTGATCGCAGATCAGAACCTTTGCTTCTGAATTTTCTTCCAATATAAAAAGGTTTCTGTGATGAACCATTTGAGCCTCATTCGACATAAGTAAATGAATGATCTGAAAAGGTTTGTCGCAGGTGGTGTTTTTAGGGACATGCAAAAACACTCCGTCCTGAGCAAATGCTGTATTGAGAGCCGTAACGCCATCGTTGGCATATACAGCATATTGGGAATAGTGTTTTGCAAAGAGCTCCGGGAACTTGTTGGCTGCGGCACGAAGACTTCCGAAAACCACACCGTTTTCCAGGGTGGTGAGTTCCTGCAAGGGATTGAAATAGTAACCGTTGAGAACCAGAATAACGCGTGTGTCCAATTCGGGAATATCGCACCGGAAAAGCTCCGCCACTTCAAATTCAATCTTTTTGGGGCTGAAATTGTGTTGCAGATCTTTGCTGAAGTATTCATTTACCGGGGTATACTTGTACTTCTCGTTTTTTCTCTCTGGCAAACCTGCTCGCACGAATTCTTCCAAAGCTTTGTTTCGTATGGTATTCACATACTCTGATGAGCCCGAAAAAATAGCATCCCGGTTTTCATTGAAAAGCCTGGTAAATATATCTTTAGTGTCGATAAGTTTTACATCCACATTCATCTCTCGGTCTCCTTAATTATCCCGCTATAACTTCTTCCTTGATCCAGTCGTACCCTTTTTCTTCAAGTTCGTACGCCAGAGTTTTATCGCCCGATTTCACTATTCTGCCCTGATAGAGAACATGCACAAAATCAGGAACAATATAATCGAGAAGCCTTTGGTAATGGGTAATTACAATGGTTGCGTTTTCAGGGGAGTGGAGCTTGTTTACGCCATTGGCAACCACGCGTAGGGCATCGATATCCAGGCCCGAGTCGGTTTCGTCGAGGATAGCGAGTTTTGGTTCAAGCATAGCCATCTGGAAAATCTCGTTTTTCTTTTTTTCTCCCCCGGAAAAACCCTCATTGACAGAGCGGTTGGTAAGGTTTGAGTCTATTTCAACAACCTCTTTCTTCTCACGCATGAGCTTAAGGAAGTCGCTTGACGAAAGTGGCTCGAGTTTCTGGTATTTTCGTTTTTCATTCACAGCCGAACGCATGAAATTCACCATGCTTACGCCTGGAATCTCCACAGGATATTGAAAACCAAGAAAGAGTCCGGCACGGGCGCGGTCCTCAGGCGACATTTCCAACAGGTCGTTGCCCAGAAAAGTAATGCTTCCACCTGTAACACTTGCGTAATCGCGACCCGAAAGAGCGGCTGCAAGAGTGCTTTTCCCCGATCCGTTTGGGCCCATTATTGCATGGATTTCTCCGGGCTTAATCTCGAGGTTGATTCCTTTCAGAATTTCCTTATCTTCTATGGAGACTTTTAAGTTCTTGATTGAGAGCATATTTAATTTTAGAATTTATTTGGTTTAAACATCTTTTTTCGAACGGTAGGTGAGCCCGTCGAACCTACCCTACACTTCCCTCCAGTGTAATGGCAAGCAATTTCTGCGCTTCGACGGCAAATTCCATGGGAAGTTTGTTCAGGACTTCCTTGGCATAGCCGTTTACGATAAGGCTGATAGCCGTTTCGGTATCAATACCACGCTGGTTGCAATAAAAAATCTGGTCTTCTCCAATTTTAGAGGTTGTGGCCTCATGTTCAACAATAGCTGTTTTGTTATCTACCTCAATATAGGGCCAGGTATGGGCTCCGCATTTGTCGCCCAGAAGAAGAGAGTCGCACTGTGAGTAATTTCTGGCATTTTCAGCGCCCTTCATCACTTTTACCAATCCCCTGTAAGAATTCTCGCTGAAACCTGCAGAGATTCCTTTGGAAATGATCGTGCTTTTAGTGTTTTTCCCGATATGAATCATTTTGGTTCCGGTGTCGGCTTGCTGATGATTGTTTGTAACCGCTACGGAATAGAACTCTGCAATGGAGTTGTTGCCGCGTAAAATACAGCTTGGATATTTCCAGGTGATGGCAGAGCCTGTTTCGACTTGTGTCCAAGAGATTTTTGAAAAATCTCCTTTGCAGATTCCCCGTTTGGTGACGAAGTTGTAAATACCGCCAATGCCATTTTTATCCCCTGGATACCAGTTCTGTACCGTTGAGTATTTAACCTGAGCGTGATCCATGGCAACAATCTCAACTATAGCGGCATGAAGCTGGTTCTCGTCCCTTTGCGGGGCGGTGCATCCTTCAAGGTAACTTACATAACTGCCTTCTTCAGCAACGATAAGAGTCCTTTCGAACTGTCCGGTATTTGCCGCGTTGATGCGGAAATAGGTGGATAGTTCCATGGGGCAGCGAATCCCTTTGGGAATATAACAGAAAGACCCGTCACTAAATACTGCTGAGTTTAAAGCCGCAAAATAGTTGTCGGTGTAGGGAACAACCGATCCCATATATTTCTTGATCAGGTCGGGATGATTTTGCACCGCTTCGCTAAACGAACAAAAGATGATGCCTTTTTCGGCAAGAGTTTCCTTAAAAGTTGTTTTAACCGACACGCTGTCCATCACGGCATCCACGGCTACACCGGCAAGTGCTTTTTGTTCTTCAAGGGGGATGCCAAGTTTGTTGAAGGTGTCGAGCAACTCGGGATCAACCTCATCCAGGCTATTGAGTTTTGCGCTTTGCTTGGGCGCTGAGTAGTAAATGATGTCCTGATAATTGATTTCCGGTAGTTCGAGATGCGCCCATTTGGGCATCGTCATTTTTTGCCAATGTCGAAATGCCTTCAGCCGAAACTCCAGCATCCACTCAGGTTCGTTTTTTTTCGCGGAGATGATGGCAACGACCTCTTCGCTAAGACCTTTTGGAATCGACTCGGTTTCGATATCCGTAACAAATCCGTATTTGTAGTCGCTCTGCGTGAGCTCGTTCAGTATTTTGTTGTTTTCACTCATAGCTGTTTTCCAATTCGATAAAACTCAATCCCGATCAGCTTTATTTAGATTAAATATAAATAGGGTGCAAATATACGAAATATTTCAGATTATCGTGGTTACATTTATTGGGTTTTGACATTATTACTTAAGGGAACGGAGGCAAAAGCTATTTTTTCCAATTATTAAAAAGTAAATTTTAGATAGAGAAGCATTTAGTTACTTTTACGGCAAATTGCAGCCAATTTCCAATCCATTGACGGCAAAATTTTTTGTGTATATGAACTTTCAATAATTCTAATTCCGAATCCCAAAATAATTCCCATGGAACAAAAAAAACCTACCATGCTTTCCGAAATCGGGGAGTTTGGGCTAATCGACAGGCTTACCTCCAATCGAAAACTAGTTCATACCTCCAGCATTAAAGCTGTGGGCGACGATGCTGCTGTAATTGATGCAGGCGACCATTGCATGCTGGTTACTACCGATCTTCTGGTGGAGGGAATTCATTTCAACCTGGTTTACACACCGCTCAAGCATCTTGGCTACAAGGCAGTTTCAGTTAACGTTTCAGACATTTACGCGATGAACGCAGAGCCCCGGCAGATTACCGTTTCCATAGCAGTTTCAGGGAAATTCTCCCTCCAAGCCCTGGAGGAACTTTACTCGGGAATTTATATGGCTTGCGACAAATACAATGTGGATCTGGTAGGGGGAGACACTTCCTCTTCGGTAACTGGTCTGACCCTGAGCATAACAGCCATTGGAGTGGCCAAGAGGGAGGAGATTGTTTACCGGAGCGGAGCCCAAACCAACGACCTGATCTGCGTTAGCGGGGATCTTGGTGCAGCGTACATCGGTTTGCAGTTATTGGAAAGGGAAAAAGCAATTTTCGAAAAAGATCCATCCTTGCAGCCCGATCTGGAAGGCCATGATTATATCGTGGGAAGGCAACTGAAACCGGAAGCTCGTGGTGATATTATTAAGCTGTTGAAGGAGCATAAAATACAGCCCACCGCAATGATTGATATCTCTGACGGTTTATCTTCGGAAATCCTTCACATCTGCAAAAATTCTGATAAAGGTTGCCGGATCTACCAGGAGAAAATCCCCATCGATCATACTACCGCCCTTATGGCGGAAGAGTTTAACATTGAGCCTCTGATCTGCGCCTTGCACGGGGGTGAGGACTATGAGCTTTTGTTTACAGTTCCCCTGAGAGACTTTGATAAAGTGAAGGAACTGAAAGAAATCCATATTATTGGAAAGGTTATGGATAAGGAAGAAAACGCCCTAATGGTAAGCAGTGGGGGCAATACCATTCAGCTCAGGGCACAGGGTTGGGATGGACTGGCAGAAAGATAGGGATGAGCTTATTCTTCAGTGTTCCGTGAATCCAGAACACTACGGATAATGCCCCTTTTTGACCCTCTAACGAAATTGAGAATCACATCTCTTTCAGTTGAACCTGACAGGTTTTCTTCAATAAAAACCAGCGCCTGGGAAACATTCAGCCCTTTTTGGTAGATAATGCGGTAGATATCCAGAATCTGGTTTATTGCTTCGTTTGAGAACCCTCGTCTTCTGAGGCCAACGGAGTTAACCCCGGTGTAGGCAAGCGGGTCTCTTCCTGCCATGCAGTAAGGAGGAACATCTTTGGTTACTTTGCTTCCGCCCTGAATCATAACATGAGTGCCAATGCGGCAAAATTGATGGACAAGGCTACCTGGACTCAGTATGGCAAAATCGTCCATCTCAACTTCACCGGCCAGACCTGCATAGCTGCCAACTATACAACCATTGCCAATTATTGTATCGTGCGCTACATGTCCATAAGACATGATAAGGCAATTGCTCCCAATTACTGTTTTCTCTTTCGCCTTTGTTCCGCGGTTAATGGTAGCAAATTCGCGGATGGTGGTGTTATCACCAATAATTGCTGTGGTATATTCCCCATCGAATTTTTTATCCTGGGGGGTGCCGGAGATGACGGCTCCCGGATGAATCTGGCAGTTTTTACCGATACGCGAGCCGTTCATGATAACGGCATTGGGACCAATCCAGGTTCCATCTCCAATTATCACATCTTCCTGGATACTTACGAACGATTCGATAATAACATTCTCACCGATTTTGGCATTTGGGTGAATGGATGTAAGCGGGTAATTCATTTATTTTGCTTTTGATATCTGGGCCATCATTTCTCCTTCAATAACAAGATTCTCTCCAACATAACCTTCCCCGAACATAATGGCAATGCCTCTTCTGATGGGTTCGAGAAGTGTCATTTTGAGAATGAGGGTATCTCCCGGCACAACTTTTCTTTTAAACCGTACTTTGTCAATTTTCAGGAAAAAGGTAAGGTAGTTTTCGGGATCGGGGACTGTATTCAGAACTAACACCCCGCCAACCTGAGCCAAGGCTTCAACCTGCAAAACACCAGGCATAATTGGCTCTCCGGGGAAATGTCCCACAAAGAAGGGCTCGTTCATGGTCACGTTTTTGATACCGATAACCGTTTTCTCATCCCTGAAGATGATTTTATCGACAAGCAAAAAGGGTGAACGATGGGGTAAAATACCTTGTATCCCAACCACATTTATAAGGGCTTCCTCGTTGGGGTTGTATTTTGGAATGTGCTTTTTCGCCTTATCCTTTTTCGCCATCTGCCGAAGGATACGCGCAAATTCGGTGTTTGCATGATGACCCGGACGGGTGGCAATAATCTTGCCTTTGAAGGGCATACCGATTAAGGAAAGGTCTCCGATCAAATCAAGCAACTTGTGACGGGCAGGCTCATTCGGGAAATGAAGGTCGAGGTTATTCAATACTCCTTCCGGCTTAACATGCATGCTGGGCTTATTGAATAATTTGGCGAGACGATCCAGTTCCTCCTGCGAAACCTGACGGTCCATAATAACGATGGCATTATCAAGATCACCTCCCTTTATAAGATTATGCTTTGCCAATAACTCTAATTCATGAAGGAAAACGAAGGTGCGGCTCGGAGCTATCTCTTTTTTGAATTTCTTGAGATCGTCAAGTGTTGCGTACTGGTTGCCAAGAACCTTCGAATTATAGTCGATGAGTACATTCATGGATAACTCTTCATCGGGATAGGCTATGATATGAATACCCTTTTCTTCATCGTAATACTCAACTCTTTCGCTAGGGGTAAAATATATTTTGTCGGCATCAAGGTCTTCAACGCCTACAGTTTCCAGAGCCTCAATGTAAATTCGCGAGCTGCCGTCAAGTATAGGCGCTTCGGGACCGTTAAGTTGTATGAGGAGGTTATCGATTTCCATTCCCACGCAGGCAGCCAGGCAATGCTCGATAGTCATTACTTTTCCACCATTCTCCTCGAGGGTTGTTCCTCTGGATGTTTCGGTGACATTCTCTGCAAGAGCACGTATCAGCGGCTGATTTGGAAGATCGGTTCTTTGAAATACAAAGCCATGATTGGCTGGTGCTGGATTAAAGGTAAGTTCAACATCTACTCCGGAGTGCAGTCCTTTTCCTTTTACGCTAACCGCCTTCCGGATAGTTTTTTGTTTATCTGCCATATATAAGTTTTGGGTAATTCAAATGTAAAAAACGCCGCAATATACAAAAAATCAATGAATCGAAAAGAAAAACAAAAAAACACATTCGAGTCTAAAGGCTTGTGTAAATAGGCTAAAGCAAGTAATCAGGAATTTTGGTTCGAACTATTTTTTTTCTTTGAGCTCTTTGATATCTCTCTCATGTTGCATTACCTGATAACGCAAATCAGGGAGTTTGTTGAAAATAGCGGATGACTTCCAGAAGTCCTTAAAATTAATTGCAGGAGATCCTTGAAGTACCTCGCCGTCTTTTAAATCCCTCATAATCCCCGATTGGCCTCCCACCTTTATATCGTTGCCAATGTTCAGGTGCCCAACAATTGCAACCTGACCGGAAAACATATTGTTTTTGCCCACTTTGGTCGATCCGGCAATTCCTGTCTGTGCAGCCATAGCTGTGTTTTCCCCAACTTCCACGTTGTGGGCGATCTGAATAAGATTATCAAGTTTAACCCCAGTGTGAATGATGGTCGCACCCATCGTTGCCCGATCGATGCAGCAGTTGGCTCCGATTTCCACATTGTCTTCGATAATCACAATACCGATCTGGGGAATTTTTTTGTAGGTTTTGTCGGCCTGGGGAGCAAATCCAAATCCATCTGCACCAATAACAGTTCCCGAATGAATAATACAGTTTTTACCGATCTTGCATCCCTCGTATACTTTTACTCCCGAATAAAGAAGAGTGCCCTCCCCAATCTCAACCCCTTCACCTATATATACCTGAGGATAGATTTTTACATTGTTGCCGATCCGGGCCTTGCTGTCAATAACGGCAAAGTCGCCGATATAAACATTTTCACCAACCATAGCGTCCTCACGGATACTGGCCAGATTATGAATGCCCGTTTTCTGTGGTTTCGACTGCTGGTATAGCTCCAGAAGCGATGCAAAGGCCTCATAGGCATTCTCAACACGAACCAGAGTAGCCGAAACCGGTTTTTCGGGTTTAAAACTATTGTTAACAAGCACTATTGATGCCTGAGTTTCGTAAATATATTTCTCGTATTTCGGATTCGCCAGAAAGGTTAAAGTTCCCGGCTTCCCATCTTCAATTTTCGATATGTTTTCGACTTCTACTTCCGGGTTACCATCTATTTCTCCTTTGAGAAAGGAGGCAATCATTTGTGCTTTGAATTTCATGGGGCTTGTAATATTATTATATATCAAAGGTTTGTTTATACTTTATATCTTTTCAATATCTGTGCTGGTGGACCTCCCCTCGTCCCCTCCAGAGGCCAACGATGCTCCTCAAAGACGGCAAAAATATTCATTTAATTTGTATTAAAACTCATTTCATTCAATAATGTTAGGAGGGTCAATTCCTTTCTTGAAATTAAACAAAGAGCTTCAACTTTGCATATGGGAAGGTCGGTAAAGATGAATTCAGAACGGAAACACAATCCCCTTCGGATAACATAAGAAGTGTTTTTTTACAGTTCTGGAAAGCACAGTTACATTGAGCATATCAGAGACTTCAGCAATGTCGATGCAATCGCCGTTTTTCATCATGATCTTGATATTGTCGTCCAGGGAGTTGTAGGCGTAATTGCTGATGCTTCCCTCGGTAATCAGGTAGCGGGTGTCATCCAGGCTAAGCTTGAAATATTCGGCCAGATAATCTCGTGTTTTTTGAACCCGATCGGAATCAAAGGCTTTGTTTTTCATTTCAATCCTCAAGAGATTTCGGTTGATCATCATGGTGGAAAGCATGGACAGAACTTTGTCATCGTGGTTCATCCAAACTTTGGCCGACACCATGATGTCGTTGTCGTCCAGCTTACTGTAAAGGTCAAGAACATCCACAGGGCCCGTGAGGTCAAAGTGCCTGGCTTCAACCTTGTTTTTCAGAAAGTATGACAAGGCGGGGGATGCGAAAAGATCCGCGCCCTTTTCCGACAGGTATTTGGCGCGCCTGAGTACTTGAACAAGAAGGTTCTCTGCGGAAATAACGGTTTTATGAAAATATACCTGCCAATACATCAGGCGCCTCGATACCAGGAACTTTTCAATGGAATAGATTCCTTTGATATCAACAACAAGCTGGTCGTCCTTTACATTCAACATTTTAATTATCCGGTCGGATCCAACAACTCCCTCGGTAACCCCTGTGAAATAGCTGTCGCGGCGGAGGTAATCAAGTCGATCCATATCGAGCTGGCTTGAAACCAGCTGATGCAGGAAGTTTTTGTGGTATTTATTCAGGAAAATTTGAATAGCCAGATCAAGACGTCCATTATACAATACATTGAGGCGATTCATAAAAAGCAGGGAGAGATTCTCGTGGTTGGTGCCTTCGATAATGCTGTGCTCGAGCGCATGTGAAAAAGGGCCATGGCCAATATCATGGAGCAGGATGGCAATGCTTGCGGCTTCAGCCTCTTCATCGGTAATCTCGTGACCTTTTGATCGAATAATCTCAATTGCGGAATCCATGAGGTGTGCAGCTCCAAGGGCGTGCTGAAAGCGGGTATGGTTTGCACCCGGGTATACATAATGTGTAAGACCAAGCTGGCGAATGCGCCTGAGACGCTGAAAATACGGCTGCTCAAAAAGATCAAAAACAATCTCGAAGGGCAACCCGATAAACCCGTAAACAGGATCGTTAATTATCTTTTGTTTGTTGATTGGGATTTCGCTCAATTCGTTAAAAGATGGATTTGCAATGGTTAATATCTATTTCTCCAAAGAGGCCAGCATGAACCAAAGGCTCAAAAATTCTATAACTGCGCTGCGAACCTTTGAGCCTTTGACCCTTTATGGCATTTTCACTACTTTTTTAGGAGATCCCTGATCTCGGTAAGCAAAACCTCTTCGTTTGAAGGTTTAGGGGGAGCTGCAGGAGCGGACTCCTCTTTCTTCTTCATGCGATTTATCGCTTTAATGATCATAAATACAGCAAATGCTATGATTAGAAAATCGATGGTGGTCTGAACAAAATTACCATAATTCAAAGTTACTGCCGTGACAGCATTCCCTGCGTCATCAACCGAAGCAGATTTAATTATTACTTTAAGGTCAGTAAAATCTACTCCGCCAACCAAGGCCCCGATGGGTGGCATAATGATATCGTTGACAACGCTTGAAACGATTTTTCCGAATGCGGCACCAATTATGATACCTACAGCCAAATCCACTACATTGCCCTTCATGGCAAACTGTTTGAACTCTTGTATTAGTGACATTTTCGTTAGGTTTTGGTTAGGTACCAAAATTAAGTAAATTTCAATTAAACGTACTAAAAATCAGGTTGATTTTTTATTTCTGCCACTGTTGACTCAATCAGTAGCCAATTGCCCGGGTCAGGAATCAACTCAATCGGGCTTTTATTGGTTTCAAAAGTGAAACTTTGTTCGGGTTTGGAAATATCTACTATAATTTGTGAAGAGCTGGCGTTTTTATTGATAATCTTGATTTCAAGGGGGAAATTGAAAACCGTATTTGTCTGCATTTGTTTTACAGTTACTATAAGAGATTGGTCTTTGTGGGTCCAGCCAATATTCAGCACCGGATGTCCGGTTTTATGAAGCCATTGCTCGAAGAAACGCTTGAAATCCCTTCCCGAAAGCTTTTCAACCACATTCAAGAAGTCAGTGGTAAGTGCATTTTTATATTCAAATTCCTTGTAAAATGTCTGCAAACAATCAACGAAAAGGGAATCTCCAAGTTCCTTGCGCAACATATGAAGCACCCAGGCAGCTTTTTCGTAGGTATTGGGACTTAGCAGCTGTATGGATACATCAAGTGAAGTGTCGATAACCGGGGCAAGATGCACTTTTTCGAAATCGAAAACCTCCTGCCGTTCCGAATTGATGTGTTTTAAAAACGCGCCCCGTCCATAATTGTGCTCAATATACATGGAGGTAAGATATGTGGCAAATCCTTCACTTAGCCAGATATGATGCCAGTTGAGCTCTGTGACTGAGTTGCCAAACCACTGGTGAGCAATTTCATGTGCAATCAGTCTTTCTGCCAGACCCATGCCGGTTACTGATTTCTCGGAGTAAAAAATACAACTTGCGTTTTCCATTCCCCCGTAACGCGTTGTCGACTGCACGTTGGCCAGTTTGCTAAAAGGATATGGCGAAATCAGAGAGCTATAGTAAACAAGAGGTTTTACCGCTACTGCATAATCGCTGAAGCCTTGTGTTTTGTTTTGGGGGTATACCCATGTCGAAACGGGTGTGCCGGAGACAACCGCAAGGTCCTGACGAGCAAATTCAGCAACCCCAATAACAATAAGCTTTGTGGAGAGGGGCTCGGTTGTTTTCCAGCGGGAGGTGAGTATTCCTCCGATTATGGATTCTTCAATACAATTCCCGTTTGCTACAACCTGGTAATGCGATGGCACCAAAACAGTAAACTCAACACTGGCTTTATCGGAAGGGTGGTCGATGCAGGGCAGCCATTGATGTGCGCGGTTGGGCCAATTGTCGCCAAAGAAGGTCCGGTCGCCGAATTTGTTTTTAGAGATAATCAGTCCATCCGACGGAATCCCATGATATTTAATTGCATAGGTTCTGTGCAAGCCTTCAGGAATTCCTTTTGTGGGTATGCAGATTTTATCGGAATAGTGTTCGTATTCTACCGGACCGTTTTCGTCGTTTAGCCCATCAATCAGCATTCCTTTTGCATTTTGTTTAATATTTGCCAGATCGATATAGAGAGTGTCTGTCACTTTTTTGAAACAAATGTTCAATTTAGCCTGGCCTTGGATACAGTTTGTGCTGTCGTTTAATTCAATTCGAAAATCGTAATGGAGAATATCTACAGTATTGTATCTGGATTCGTGTCCTTGAGAGAAGGCCTGAAGGCTTGTAAAGATGTTTATGCAGAAAAATAGAAAGACTGCTTGTTTTTGCATGTTAATCATATAGTTTTATTCTTGAGGTCTCAAAAGCTAGAAGTTTCACAAAGAACTTAAATTTCCACTTTTTAAGGAAGGGTTTTTTCATTCCTAAGTGACGAATAAGGTTTTTGCAAAGGGTTTCTCGAGTTTAGCACTACCTTTTCTTCTTTTTTTTCTTGCTTTCATATTCCTGCTGCTGCTTCATCAAGCCCTGCCAATCGGATTTTGCACTGGCAGAAAAATCCAAGGTTGCGGAATATTCGGATTTGTCGATTTCCAGAACTTTTATGGGCTTCTCCAGATAGCTTTCGATCTCCTCCAAAATCGGTCTTTCTTCGGTGCTGCAGAAGGAAACCGCATTTCCTTTCTGCGTTCCCCGTCCTGTGCGGCCTACGCGGTGAACGTAGTTCTCGGCCTTTTCAGGGAGGTCGTAGTTTATCACATAATCAACCATGGGGATGTCGATTCCCCGGGCGGTAACATCGGATGCAATCAGCACCTTAACTTCACCACTTCTGAATTGTTCCAGGGCAATCAGCCGGTCTTTCTGGTCTTTATCCCCGTGGATGGTCATTGATTTTATTCCCACACGTTCCATGGCGGCAGATACTCGCTCAGCGCGTATCTTCGTGCGAACGAACACCAGGATTTTGCTGTCGGGATTTTCGCTGATAACCCTTTCCAGAAAAAATCGCTTGTCGTCCATTTCCACAAACGCCATGGAATGGTTGATGTTTTTTGCAACCGGGTCTTTAGGGGAAACGTGAATGCGGATAGGGTTGCGGACCAGTGAATAGGCAAGGTCCTTGATTTTTTCGTTAATGGTGGCCGAGAAGAAAAGAGTCTGTCGGTTACGCGGCAGGAATTTTATTAAGTCCTGAATGTCGCGAATAAAGCCCAGATCGAGCATATGATCCGCCTCGTCAAGAATCAGGAATTCAACCGCGTTTAGCTTCAGGAAACCCTGGCTCACGAGATCAAATAAGCGGCCCGGAGTGGCGACCAGAATGTCGATTCCTTTTTCCAGCTTTTCAATTTGCGGCTGCTGTTCCACTCCCCCGAAAATGGCAAAAGAATTAACGCGGGTATAGCGGGAGAGTTGCTGAAAAACCTCATTTATCTGTATGGCAAGTTCATGGGTGGGAACCATTACAACACATTTGACACCATCAGGAGTCTTGGATCGTTTCTGTTCATGAAGCAGGTAGATCACAGGGATGGCAAATGCAGCGGTTTTTCCGGTACCGGTCTGAGCAATGGCAAGCACGTCCTCACCTTTGAGAATAGGAGGGATGGCTTTAAACTGAATATCGGTAGGCTTTACAAAACCGAGTGTTTCGAGGTTTCGTTTTATTTCGGGGGAAATGTCGTATTCGGAGAATTTCATTGTTTATTTAATATTGCAGTAAAGATAAAAATTGAAACCAAATGGGAATTAACAATTGCCTGGATTAATAATCATCTTTATTTATTCCAGCTTGCTTTAATATTGAATACATCGTTCCTTTAGGCAAATCTTTGTTATGCATTGGAACGACTGCTCTTTTTCTGGTAACAGGATGCAAATAAATCTGATGACTTCCACGACTGCGATCCAGAATAAAACCTTTTTGTTTCAGAATCCTGATAATTTCTTTTGAAGTAAGAGAAGGAGTATTGCTCATGCAGTCGCAGTGAGGGTTATTGAGTATTCCAAAGTGTTTGTTTCATCTGGAATAGGTTCATTATTTTCAACCAGACTTTCAACATATAATTCAATTGCTTCCTTGGCCATTACCATAGCTTCATCAACGGTTTCACCATAAGTGATGCACCCTGGTAAGCTTGGCACTGTTACCGTATATCCACCTTCTGGTTCCTTGTTTAACAATACTCTATAAGTAAGTGACTTCATGATTTTTGTTTTTTCAGATGAGCGATCAGATAAATCGCAAGCTTGTTGAAAGATCAATAATCTTATTGATAGTAAAATTATATTTATTTGAATCACAATTCAATACAACTATGCAAAATTAGGATTAAAACTTAGATTTTAAAAAACAAATTTTCCAGGAAAGAAAATTTGATGATGAAACTATCAATATAAAAATATTACTACAAAAATAGTTGTATTATTATAAATATAGTTATACATTTGTTTCATGAAAGAATTAACAAAGGCTGAAGAACAAGTAATGCATTTTATCTGGAAGCTTGAAACGGCTTTCCTGAAGGACATAGTTGATGAATTTCCTGAACCAAAACCTGCTTACACTACAATTTCAACGGTTATCAGGGTTCTGGTTAAGAAGAAATTTGTCGGTTATAAAGCGTATGGTAAAACTCATGAGTATTTTCCGGTAGTAACCAAAGATGACTATTTCCGGTTGCATTTTAAAGGAGTTGTGAAGAACTTTTTTAGTGGATCGGTTAGCAACTTTACATCATTCTTCACAAATGATGAGAACATGAATCTTACAGAACTTGAGCAGATTAAGAAAATGATTGAACAAAAAATCAGCGAATTAAAAGAGAAAAATGGATAGCTTCCTTTGGTACCTGTTCCAGGTGAGCTGTGTTTTTGCAGTCTTGTATCTGGTTTATTACCTTTTTTTCAGGTGGATGACATTTCATCGGGTCAACCGTGTTTTTCTGTTGCTGATGATACCTGTTTCATTTATTATACCTGGTTTAGATGTAGGATTCAAAACTTCAATGGCTGGTGAAATTCAAATACCTGCGTTCGACGAATTGGTTTCAATGAATCAGCCAGAACAGGTTTTAAGTACAGCAACTTCTTTTGGGATAAACCCGAACAAAATCGTAATTGCACTTTATTGGTTTTTTGTGCTGATCTACTTATTCCGGCTTGTTTTCAGCTCTTTCAGATTGTTACGGGTGAAAAATAAATCTGCATATAGTAACGATGAGGGTTTCCTGATTATCGCTGCTGATGTGCCAGTAATTTTCTCATATTTTAACTGGATATTTATACCTGTTGACAGATTTGATGAATTCGAAGAACCTGTCATAAAGCATGAGAAAATGCATGTTGTATTAGGACATACTTTTGATCTGATTATGACAGAAGTCCTTATTTTATTGCTTTGGTTCAATCCTTTTGTTTATTTCTTTCGAAAATCCATAAAGTCTGTGCATGAATACCAGGTTGACTCACTGATTTTAAAATCTGAGGTCCAAAAATCCGATTATTTGAGGATGATATTGGATAATCTGGGATCAGGTGCAAGATTGAATGGATTGTACAATTATTTTAATGGTATAACAATTAAAAAACGGATAAAGATGATAACAACAAATAATACATCACGCATACATTTGGTTTGGTATCTGATGATCATTCCAATACTTGGATTTCTTGTCATGTCATTTGCAAATCCCATCGGCGAAAAACCTGAAGTATTCCCTATCAGAAAAGGGGAGTATGACAAAATCACTGCGTATTTCGGAGTTAAAATGCTCAATCCTGTGACCAAAAAGGAAGTAGTTCATAATGGCATTGATCTGAAAGCTAAAGAAGGAGTTTCCGTCCTTTCTACAGCAGGAGGAAAGGTCCTGAAAGCTGCGAATGAAGAGGGCTGGGGAAACCTTGTGGTAATTGAGCATGGAGATGGTTTTGAATCCTGGTATGCCCATTTGAAAGAATTTAAGGTGGAAGCAGGACAGGATATTCAAAAAGGGCAATTATTAGGTCTGGTAGGCAATACAGGTTATTCCACAGGTCCCCATCTGCATTTTGAAATACGATTTGAGGGCAGGTGTGTTGATCCGCTTCTTTATCTTAAAGAATAATTTTCAAATAATGCCAGAAAGTAATAAGGGACAAAAATTTTTAAAAGGAATAATTGATTTAAAAGGATAATCTAAAGTCCTGCTAATTATATTTTTCTCCCCCGAAATTTTGTTAATCAAATCATTATTATTACTTTTGCGCCATCAAAGTAAGGAAGAATCTATGCGAAGGGGACAAAAGTCCCCTTCGTTATTACTGATAACCATGATTACAAGGGAACAGATAGAGCAGGTTATTCATGAGAAAATTGAGGGAACAGAAATATTCCTTGTGGATATCATCATGAATCCCGGAAACAATTTTCATGTTCATCTTGATACTTTTAAAGGCATCAACATTGATGAATGTGTGGAGGTTAGCCGCTACATTGTAAGTAAGTTGGATAAGGAAATCGAGGATTACAACCTCGAGGTGTCTTCTCCCGGACTCGATTCTTCTTTTAAAGTGAAGCAACAATTTGAGAAAAACCTGGGAAAACAGGTTGAGATCATTAAGAAGGATGGGAGTAAGATGAAAGCCAAATTATTGGCTTTTTTGGTCGATAGCATCGATGTGGAAGCAATGGTTAAACCTCTACCCCCTGAGAAATCCAGAAAAGCCGTACCCCAAATGGTTACTGTAGTTTTGGATGATATAAAAACAATTAAATCAGTTATTTCTTTTAAATAAGAAATTTTTATAGCAAAATGGAAAATGTAAATTTAATCGACACCTTTTCAGAGTTTAAGGAGTTAAAGAACATCGA
>JAIFNN010000211.1 GCA_020047715.1 Bacteroidota bacterium
AGTCTCCAAATTTAAGTAATCCATCGTCAGGGAGAATATATATCTCCAAAGGTAAACCATGACCTAATAGGGTCTTTATTTTATCATTTACCCGAATATTCGTCAGTTGGGTGGATCCGGGTTTTTGATAACCTTTCATTCTATTGGATAATGTCTGAGTTGTTTTGCCGATATACTTGATTTCATTGTTGGAAACAAAACTGTACAGGACACCTTTCTCGGAAACATGAGAAGTTAAGGAAAACTGAATATGGGAATTGTATAGGCTCCACACTCCTACTTTGATAAAACCTATTTTTAATAAATTATTCATTTGAGTGGCGGAAGCTAGGGTTTTCTTTCTTTACCAAATCTACTTAAATATTCAGAATATTACTAAAAATAGGTTTTCAATCCGTCCAGGCTCAAGCGAATCCGATTGATTCTCTCATTCAATAATTTAAACACAACTTTTTAACATCTTGAGGTCGCAAATTGTGACCTCAAGATTAAATAAGTAAATTTACAAATCTGAAACTCTAAACAAATGGCAAAAAGAACCACGAAGCTTATACTGCCTGATGAGATAATTACAAGTAAGATCTATCTTATAAGAGACAAAAAAGTTATGCTGGATCATGATTTGGCAAAACTATATAATGTTGAAACAAAAGTATTGAAGCAGGCAGTACGCAGAAACATAAACCGATTTCCGGATGATTTTATGTTTGAGCTTATTAATCAGGAGTTTTCAATCTTGAGGTCACAAATTGTGACCTCAAGTTGGGGAGGTTCGCGGTATGTTCCTATGGCTTTTACTGAACAGGGTGTGGCCATGTTATCCAGTGTCCTTAACAGTGATCAGGCAATAATGGTAAACATCCAGATAATGCGCGTGTTTACAAAGATCCGTGAGATCCTAACGGATAATTTAAGTGTGCGACTCGAAATAGAAGAGATTAAGAAGCATCTTTTAAACCATGATAAAAACATAGAGCTTGTTTTTAGTTATCTTGATGAGCTTATAGAGAAACACGATAACCCAACGCCAAGAAAATCAATTGGTTTCAAAACCTCCGCTAAAGATAAAACATAAGATCGAATATTGCGCACTAGAAAAAGAATGGTACCCTTTCCCACCACACTCGAACGAGTCCGATTGAAATTCTCAATGTAATCCGGACTTAGCCTGGAAAATCCGGTGCCCGAACCAGTTTCATCCGGTGTAAAATGACCATCTCCAGCCAGAGTTATATATCTGTCAATATGTTATTTATGTAAATTGGAATCAAACCGGCCAGATGTGGTTAAAGCTTCTGGATTTTGCACTGGGAAGACCCGCGATGAGATTGGGGAAACTACTTTTCTTAATCCAAAACAATAACCTCAGATTCCGAGATTTTTCTTTAAAACGAATTACCCCTGCAAAATAATATCACTGTCAATATTCAATTTATTGTGAAGTGCCCTGGCAATTTCAATGGTTATATCTCTCTTTCCATTCAGATATTCGCTGATGCGGGATGTACTTGTACCCAGGATTTCAGCCAGATCCTTCTGTTTAAGCCTCCTTTCAAACATCCGAAGTTCAATCACATCTTTCAAGCTTGGAGTTCCGATTGAGTAATTATCAATTTCGTATTTTTCTACTACATCAGAATAGGCTATAAGCTCCTTCAAATTGGGATCATCCTGAGGAGTGTCGTTGTTAACAACCCGTAAAAGCTTTTCAATCTTTGCTGACGCTTGCTTATATTCCGCTTCACTTATTTTTTTCATTGCCTGTTAAATGTTATCTATGTTACTAATTTTATTGTATTCTTTATGGTTTCCAACCCAACGTATATAAACTCTTTTCACATTAAAAAGTACTTGGGCTACAATACGATAATGGTTTCCTTTAACATTAAATACAAATCTTGAATTCCCCACTGAATCAACCGAATTAAAAGTCTTTTTGATATCTGAAAAGTTCTCCCATTCGGCTTTACTTGCTCTTTTATACCAATCCTGCAATGCTACTTTGGAATTAGGGTCATCTTCAAAAAATTCTCTTAATTTTCGAAATGAAATGATGTGCATAAAGGAAAAATTTCGTTTTGCAAATTTAAAATTTAATTTCCATTTATAAAATATTATTCCATATAATGGAACAGTTTTTTAAGTAACTCTTTGTTAAAGAAGACAGGAAACATGCAAAATCCATTGCCCCTGACCAGTCTCCGCCGGAGTAAATTGACCATCCCACATCGGACTTAAGTGCTTGCTGATAAATTACTTATGCTAATTGAAATATAACCGGCTAAATGGGTTCAGAGTTTCTGGTTTTCTCATTGTTCAGATACTTTTGCAATTGAAACCATGCAACCCATAAAATGAATACAGAAATATAAATGACATTGTTATAGATTGCATGCCAATGATCTATAACCAAATTTGAAACTCCGGTTTCATCAAGATAAGCAAACAACAAGCTTACACGAATGGCATTCAGAAAAATAATGAACAACAAACCGAAAAGTATAAATAAAAACTTCTGTAACTTTTTACCCATCGATAAAAGAACCACTATTGCAAAAACAATCATAATATTCAAGCCAACGCATGGATCTCCCATGAAAATTGAGTTATTGGCATCAACCAACAAGCGGTTCCGGAATGTTACGAAAATAGAAAATTGGGAAAGTGTTCAGCAGCCAATTCGTAACATCGGGAAACGACAAAATAAAAAAGCTAATCGAAAACCCAAGAAGAACACGATTTATATTGTGTTTTTGCAAAAGCTTTGATGGCATATTGTTGCTCTCGCGAAATATTGGCCAAACCCTGCCTCCCCTGTTCCAAATCTGTGTTAATATTGGGAAGATAAACAAAAATGCAACAAACAGAAAATTATGATTAATACCGGGAATATGTGAATGAATACTGCAGTACCTCAGAACCAGGAATACTCTGAAACAATTCAGACAAAAGAGTAAGACAGCTGCAAAAATCACAAACATTACCATTCGCTTGTTTGATAATTTCAAAAAAAATATCGGTATAAAAACTGCAATAAACATATACTTCAGCGCTGCAAACTGGGTGTCGGGGATATAAGCAAAAGAGTCGAAAACAAACCTTTGGCTTGAGGAATCAAAACTGTGTGTTATCTGGAAAGCAGTAAGTAAAATCGATGCTCCCCTGAGCAAGGAAAGCATATATATTTTGAGTAACAAACTATAATAAAGCGGAAAAAACAGGTAAAATAAACTACAGAATAAAAATAACAGAATAATCGAGCTGGTTGCTTTGTTTTTCCATATTGCAGATTGTAATCCGGCTAAAAAACCTTTTTTCATTACCAAAAGTATCTTAACAAATTAATTGCCAGGAAAATTGCACATCCGGTCAGGCCTAATATTAACCTTTTATATTTGATTATTTTAGAGAAATCCTGAGTGTGTTTGTAATACGGAAGACGATAAAAATAAAACAAAACAGGAACAGCCAATACAAAAAGTGCTGCCATTTCATAAAACTCATACCTGTGAAATGTGAATATAATAGGGATCATGAGAATCAAAGCACCAGCCATCAGTGGGAGGAACATACTGTAAATCAAAACCATTTTTTGATCTTTCAATTTTGAATCAGCTTTATTAATTGGGGTTGCAATAAGAAATTGCTGGTTATAAAACCAGCCGAAAAGTACCATGAAGGGAAGCAAACTTATTGCCATAAGCATTAATATGTGATAAGGTATATAAAGCCAATGGAAAAAATGGAAGACATTGGTTTTGGTTATCACACCGGAAATTATACCTGCACAAAAGCTATGTATTGCCGAAAATCCAAGCCAAAGGTAAAAAGCCCTTCGTAAGGGAGGCTGGTCAAATTTCATCCGGAAAGATATAAAAGCCCCAAGGAAAACTAAAAAAGAGACAACTAGTTCTGCTGAATAAAATGCATAGACACTTTCAAAATTCCAGACTCCTGATTCTGCGGGACTAATCCCCATTAACCGAAAACCTACTAATCTGGTTTCAATGCCAAAGGATAATGCTAAAATATATTTAACCAGTATAATTGTGATTTTAACCCCAAAAAAAGAAATGAGGAAAGTTCCCAGGGAATTGACGAACAGACTTAGTTTTTGCCGGGGGGAAAGCATTTGTGGGAAATTTTAGATATTGAGTTACTAAAGATAAAAGATAAAAGACAAAAGACAAAAGTATAAAGACAAAAGTTCAAATCATCGGTTAACCCCACTTTTATCTTTATACTTTTTCATTCACCGAAGAATCTGTGAAGGAGGATCGACTTTTTTAAATAATTGGTGTCCGGAAAAAAATATATTTCGTACCTACGCTAAAATTTTAGTAATCAATCAGTTTATAAATATGATATTCAGCGAAGTTGGATATTTTAGTTTAACTTGTTTCAAGGTTTATTGTCAATTTTTGCCCGGGAATAATTCCCCAGACCTTGCTTTAAATATTTTACATGTTTATCTTTGACAAACATAATCCAACCAATATGATACATACTATTCACATAGATGACAGCACCTTAAGAGGAAAACAAATTATCAAAGAACTTAAAAAAGAAAAAAAGCTTGTTCGCTTCGACAACCCGGCAATAACAGGTAGAGTCCCAGATGGTTATTTAAGTCCTGATGAATTTATAAAAGAAACCAATATTGTTATTCAAAATCAGTTTAAAAAGCATGGTTTACTTTAACAAACAAGCTGTAAATGATATTGATTCAATTGTAGATGGATTATTGTCCTGGGAAAAACACCCTTTGGAACTGAATCATGTTCCTAAACTATAGGAATGATATTGTAGCTGAGTGTTATAAACTCGAAATAAAATTAAGACATCAGAACTGCATTTATCCTACTCACAAAAGGTTTGGAGAAAAGTTTATCAGGTATAGGCGGAATAAAAACACTACCTGGTATATCATTTACAATATAGACATGCATGGCAATATTTTAATTGAAAAGGTAATCAGCAACTACCAGACGGTTTCGGGAAGGATGTAGAATTATGCAAAAAAAGTGTGTGAACCATCGATTCACACACTCTTGTCTTTCTTATCCTCCATAGCTTCAGCGAAGGAGGGTTCTCCTTTTATACCAGGCCTTTGTTTTTGTAAACCCCATATAAACCAAACCAGCCAACAGCAGCTCCAAAGCCCCGCCATCAAGCGGAATACCGGCTCCCCCAACAGGAGGATCACCACCAACCGGTCCACCTCCCGGTTCACCCGGCTGTGCCATTAACATTGAAACTTGTATGCTAAGCATTACAATTACCAGAAGTATTTTATGTGTCTTTTTCATGGCTTGCATAATTATCGAATTACAATTTTATGATTGCTGAATTGCTTGTCGGTGCTAACACTTACTATGTAGAGTGCAGGAGGCAGATTCATCTCCAATGTACTTCCCGATAGCTTGTTCCTGCTTAGCAGTTTTCGTCCATTGATGTCGTAAATTTCCAGTTTTGTTAGCGTCTCGTTTGAAGGGATATCAATATTCAATTGCTGACCAGCATTCCATACGGATATTTTGGATGCGCTTATGTTGAGCAAAGCATTTGCAACATCAGTTGTCTTGAATTCGAGTATAAAACGGGCTGAGTCGTCTGATGGCGAAGCCTGACAGGTATAGCGGAAGTTTTCCGTTACTTCGGTTATTGTATTTCGTTTACTATCACGAAGCAAAAGCTTGAGTTCATTAAAATACAGATTGTTTTGCAGACTAAGGGTATATTCTGCTTCAACTCCTACTTTGAGGCAAAGGGGAATTTGGGTTGTGCTGTCAATTTCGCTTATCGAAGCCATTGCAAAATTCTTATTATCCTTCAGAATGAAAAGCTGCGGAGCTTCGGGTATGCCCATCATTTTTAGGGCATCGTAGCGGTAATCGATTTCAGAAAGTGCATCATCGGCCTGCAAAACAATTGCTTCATCGGAATAGGCATTGCCGGAAATTTTAGCTCGCAACTGACTAACCTGAACTTTGGCCGATTTTAATAACGAAACCCCATTATGTACCTGTACAGCGCTGGTCATTGTCAGAGAACCTGCAGCACTTGCTTGCACAAAAAAGCCCTGTCCCATGGAAATATACCTGCTGCCACCATTAGTCCCGGCTGCGCCATTCCATGTTGCATACTGCGTTCCGTTCCAAATCCATATCGAAGCTCCAAGGTTGGTTTTTGTCCATCCGCTGGCCGCATTCCAGTCTATTGCCGATGTATAAGGATTGCCCACAAGAGTAAAGCCCTGGCTTGCACGTGGACAGGATATTGGTCCAATGCTTCCTGCATTTAGAAATCCGCTGTAGTTAACAGTGGATGTATTTGTTGCCCATATTACATTTCCTGTGCCGGGAGTAAGAGCAATATTCGTTGCTGAAACAAAATCACCAAAGGCATTTGCGGCTTCGCTGTATTGCTTCATATACATATTGGTATAAACGCTATTGGTATTTGCTGTTACCGGGGAAGATAGCAAATGCCATTTGCTTCCTGTAAGATATAGTTCCACGCTTGCCGAAACGTTATTATTCTGTATCAGTGAGGCATTACCTGAAGCATCGCTTTTGAGTAGAAGTCCGGAATTACCAAGGCTGTTGGAAAGTGCAGTGTTTACAGTTAATTGTTTTGCTGCGGGGAGAGTAAAGCTGCCGCTGCTCACCGTTAAGTTATCGGCAGTGTTGGTACCTGATGCCGTAAGGGTTATTCCACCGGAATTAGCAACAATTATATCGTTATAATCGTCAGCAGTTCCACTGATATCTGAGGCAGTTGTTCCGGTAAACTGAAGCGTTTCGCTGCCTTTTGTCCAGCCTCCGGAGCTAAGGTAGCCACCGTTGTTTACAACCACGTAGGGGCTACCCGAAAAGGTAAATCTCGCACCGCTGTTGTTATAAATGCCTTGCGCCATGGCCGATATAGAGGCTATGACCAAAATACTTGTTATGCATATTTTTCGTTTCATATCGAAATATTTATTTAGTTGTCTTTTCAATCATACTTTTAAGCTCATCAATCTGCTTTTGCTGAGCATCTAATAGTTTTTTAAGCGACTCGATTGTGGCCTGCTGCTCCTGAATGGCTTTGGTAAGCACGGGAACTAAGTTACCATAAACAATACCAAGACTTTCGCCTTTGCTGAGGTCGCCTTCTTTACCTGTTACCACTTCGGGAATAATCTGTTGAACTTCCTGGGCAATAAAACCAACCTGAGGAGTATTGGCACTATCATCTTTAAAAATGTAAGTAACCGGATTCAATTGCATCACCTGTTGTAA
>JAIFNN010000126.1 GCA_020047715.1 Bacteroidota bacterium
GGGGTTAATGGTAATGCCGTGCTCAAAAATTAAATATTCACGTAACGACAATGTCGAAAGGGTATAAAGGGATAATCGACGGCTTAAATCACCTTGCCCCTTATATATTTCAATCATTGATGATCCGGTAAATACGATTTTCAGATCAGGATAATTATCATAAATATTTTTTATCTCAATCGACCATGTAGGATATTTATGTACTTCGTCCAAAAACAAAAACTTTCCGCCCCGGGCAACAAAATCTTCAGTAAAATCAACTAATGAGTGTTGTGAAAACCAAATATCATCTAAGCTTATATACAAGGCCTCGCTTCTGGTAAAACCTTTCCCTTTTAAATATTGCAACAAAAGCGTTGTTTTTCCACTGCCACGGACACCTACAATTGCAATTAACCGGTCACCCCAATCGATGTTTTTCATGAGGTATCTGATAAAATCGGTGTTTATTTGCTTAATTCGTCTATTAAAATTGGCATATAAATGCTCCATAATGTATTATTTAAAATACAAATATACAGATTATTGTATTATCTAATACACGCTAATACTTATTTTTGTGCTTTACATAGCACAAAAGTATGAGCTAATTGATTAAGCGGATACATTGCAACCAAACATATACGGAATAAATTAATTGATTTGGATTTTGGATCAGGAGTGTCTATTCTTCAGATTTTTCTTTTGTAGCCCAGCGGTTTTCTGGGTTTTGGATTATCTTGCTTTTCAATCAGCTCGTTAAGGTAATTAAATTCAAGCTCTATACTCTTATCATGATTTTGAAGTCTTTTCTTGATTTCTTCTATTTCAAGCTTCACAATTAGATTATCAATTAAGGATTCCCTCATCCTTGTAAGTATTCTTACAATTTGGATATTTAATTGTATCGCTCTTGGACTGTTTAAAACACAGAATATCATAGTCACTCCCTGCTCTGTAAAGCAAAACGGGGCATACCGTAAACCCATCTTCTCAGAAATGGAGGACGCAAATTGTGACCTCCAAAATATAAGTCGCTGATTTAAAAATCAATATTTAATAGGTTTAACTTCTTTAATTTAACATTTCAACACCCTGTTCGTTAAGGCAAAAGGAGATTATCTTACACCACTCTAATTCGAGATGCCAAATTGTCTTCTCAAGTTTGCAAGTTGACTTCCAATAACTCTTAATGTAAAAAAACACAAAATCTCAGCTAGTGCTTTGTTAAAATACATTTGAAATGCTTTTATAGAGGTTGTGAGAATTAGAGGCCATCACGTTAAAAACTTAAAACTTCCCTCATTTAATAAATCTGTGGCAAAAAAATCTGTGGCAAAAAAAGCGAACGGGAATTTTCCCAAAGGCCTTTCGGGTAAATTGTTTACTTTTACTCATATTTTTTTCTTTAAAAGCTTGTTTTTTAAAAGATATGCAATGGATTGGTTTAAGTAAATCAACTTTCATTGTATTTTTTTACCTGAAATCAATGGATAAATATGAGTAAAGGGTTCCGCAATAATGCAGCTGTTTTTAAAGCAATTCTGATTGTTATCTACACAGTTGCAATGGCCAGCCGCTTGTTCGCAAGCAGCGGACAAAGGGATACGTTCATTATTCAGCGCTACAACATCAATTCCGGCCTTTCTTCCGATAACCTTAAATCAATTTTGCAGGACAGAGAGGGTTATCTGTGGATTGCAACCGACAACGGCATAAATCGTTTCGACGGGTACAAAACAAGGATTTTCAAACCTGACTTTTCAAAAGAGAAAAGCTTCAATTCGGTTGATTTCAATTGTATTACTGAAGATAAAAAGGGAAACCTTTGGTTCGGTACTGATCATTCCGGTATTAACATCTTCAACAAGGAGACACAGTCGGTTACCGTTATAGACCGAAGCGACACCACTGGTCGCGCAATCCTTGGTAACAATATCAATCATCTTTTTTGCGATTCCAGGGGAAGAATTTGGATATCTTCAATTAGCGGGCTGAACCTTTACTCCCCCGAAAACCGTAAAATGATTACTTTTTCGGAAGCTGAACGTCCAGGCAAAAGAAATCCTTTGGGTACAATCTCATATGCCTACGAAGACCGGAACGGGAGAATCCTTATTGGCACCTGGGGCAATGGCCTTTTTATTTACAATGAGGAAAAAGATGATTTTACCCAAATCGTGATTGGCCGGGAGCAAAAATTAAACGACTCCATGAACCGGGTTGTCAGGATCCTGGAAGATCGTTTGGGGAACTATTGGCTAGGTACCTGGGAGGGAGGACTTTTTAAAGTTCGATTGCATGATTACAAGTCGGCCGAAATTCTGCAATACTATTCCCAGAATTCAGAGAATAGGTTTGCACTTTCAAGCAATATTATCTACTGCTTGTTTGAGGATAAAGAAGGGGATATTTGGGCGGGTACACCCTATGGCATAAATATAATTAAGAAGCATACCACTCCGAAACCTGAGGTTCAACTGGTTCAAAGCGGGGTTGGCTATGGGAACATTTCACATAATGACTTGTTTCACATCATTCAGGACCGCTCGGGAATCATATGGCTTGCTACGGGTGGAGGAGGGTTAAACAAGATAGACTTGAGTCTTCGAAGCATTGACGCATATACGATACCTGAAATCAATGAAAACCGGGAGACTCAATCTGTCAGATCCTTTATAATCGATTCGGATTCTTCCCTACTTGTTGGCGTGCATGGTTTAGGTTTTGGGAAATACAATCTTTCTGATAACAGCTTTGTTCCCTATACCCTGCTTCCAAGGTTCAGAGAATTAAAAAAGGATATCAATGCCGCCACTTGCTTTCATCTCGACATGGAGAAGAATCTATGGATCGGTACCCGGTATGATGGATTGTTCAGGATTTCCGCAAAAACGAATAAGACAAGTCTTTATTTAAGTCTTGATCCTGTAACGGGCGACAGAAGCAGGATGATCAATGTGATTTTCGAAGACCATCTTAAAAACATTTGGGTTGGAACCGGTTACGGGCTTTTCAAATTGGTGCTTGCATCAGACCAAAACACTTTCGAAGTATACCGGTACCTCCCTGAGGAGGGAAATCCTGATGCTATTTCGGGAGAATACATCTCGGCAATTTTCGAGGATTCCAATTCAAACCTTTGGATCGGCACAGTTGGCGGTGCGCTGAACAAAGCTGTTAATTCGTCCGGGGATGGCTACTCGTTGCGTTTCAAACATTATTCACCAAACCGGGAGAACTCTTCATCCATCAAAAGCAATATTGTTTATGCGATTATGGAAGACAAGCAGCAGCGATTGTGGATTGGAACCGGTACCGCGGGATTGGCATTATTCAACCATGATGATGAATCCTTCAACCATATTATGGAGGGAACGGGAATCGGTGGCGATGCCGTTTTTGACATCATTGAAGAGAATGACAATTTATGGCTCACAACCAATAACGGGTTGGTGAGGTTCAGACAAAGAACCGCACAGGAATATCAGCTAGAGGTATTTACCTCGGAGGATGGTCTGCACGGAAATGTATTTATTGACGGAGCTTCCTACAAAACCGGCGACGGAAGGATTTTTGTAGGGGGATACTATGGTTTCAACGTCTTTAGTCCCGGCCAGCTGTTCAGCAATTCATTCCTGCCGCCTGTGGTTGTTACAGGAATCTGGGTTTCCAATGAGAAAGTTAACGAATATGATGCTTTGGCTAATGGGCTTGTTCTGAAGTATAACCAGAATAACATTACACTTGAATTCTCCGCTCTTTCTTATTCCCAGCCTCAGAAAAACAAATATGCTTTTATGCTTGAAGGTCTCGACACAGATTGGAAGAAAACAAATTCCGACGGCCGCTCGATAAATTATTCGCACATTCCCCCGGGGCGTTATACCCTGCGGCTGAAGGCATCCAACAGCAGCGATATGTGGAACGAAACACCGGTTATCTTATCCATACGGGTTAAGCCACATCCGGCAATGTCGTGGTGGGCACTTGTTATTTACTCGGTTCTTGTGATTACAATTCTAATCACAATATATTACTTCCTGATCAACAATATCAAAATCAAGCAGGCATACGAGATTGAGAAAATCGAGAGAAAAAAGGATGAGAACATCAATCAGTTCAAATTCAGGTTTTTCACGAACATTTCGCACGAATTGCTTACCCCTCTGTCTGTGCTTTCTTTCAGCGTTGAAGACCTTATGAACAAAATGGTGCTGGATAACGAGCGTTTGCAGATTATGCAGCGCAATGTAAATCGTATCATGCACCTTATATCCCAGCTTCTCGATTTCAGGAAAATGGAAAGCGGCAGCATGATGCCCATAGTTTCGGCGGGGAGAATCGACACCTTTATCGAGCAGATTTGCCTCAACCTGAAGCCCTTGGCTGAAAAAAAGAATATCACGGTCAGTGTTGGAGGGACGGGAAATCAGACCATCTATTTTGATCCTGACAAAATGGACAAGATCGTTTGCAATCTTTTATCAAATGCTTTGCGATACACCCCAGACAACGGGAAAATTATCATCAACTACCAATTATATAGCAAGGGCAGTGCCAATTGGCTGCGATTGGATGTGATCGATTCGGGGAAAGGCATTGAACCCGAAAAACTGGATCAGGTATTTGAACGCTTTTATCAGGTTAAATCGGTAACCGGCAAAACTTTTGGGGCCGGAATCGGGCTAGCACTGGCAAAAAATCTTGTGGAAAACCACAAAGGTTTTATAGCGGTTCAAAATGAACCGAGTTTGGGCGCGAAATTCTCCGTAAATATCCCCGTCAGTACTGATGCCTATAGCACCGATGAAATAAAATACGAGGAGATCAATTACCAGTCAAGGAATTTCATAATCGATCACGATGACTCGCTCCTCCCTGTTGAAGAAGATTTTACCGGGGGAGTCGACCCACACGGAAAGAAAACAATACTTATTGTTGAAGACAATTCGGATTTCAGAAAACTCCTGAAAAAACACCTCTCGAATTACTATAACACCCTTGAAGCCGACAATGGCGAAAAAGGATATGAAATCTGCCTTAGCCGGCAACCCGATCTGGTAATTACCGACATGATGATGCCTGTGATGAATGGCATTGAACTCTGCAAAAACATCAAAAGCAATATCGAAACAAGCCATATCATTGTAATCCTTCTTACAGCAAAAATCGATGAAGAAACGCGTTATGAAAGTTACATGGCTAATGCAGAATCGTATATCGCTAAACCTGTTGATGTAAGGACCTTGTACACCAGGGTTGAGTCTCTCCTGGCCCAACGCGACAAAATCATCAAGAAGTACTCATTCGGAGGCATGCCTGCGGTGCAAGAGAATGAGTATTCCGAGCTGGATTCAAAATTCTTAGAAAACATTAAGGCAATAATTGAATTAAAACTGCTGAACACCGAGTTGAATGTACTGGCTCTGAGCAAGGAAATTGGGATGAGCACCTCAAGCCTCTATCGCAAAATCGTAAGCCTTACCAACATGCCCCCGGTTGAGTTTATCCGTTACATACGTCTGCAATCTGCTGCAAATATGATGGTGAAAGAAGGAGTAAACGTTTCGGAAGCTGCATATGCCAGTGGTTTTAACGACCTGAGCTATTTCAGCAAATCATTCAAGAAGCAGTTTGGGGTAAGTCCGAAAAAATATCTGGGTAAACCAAGTCCTGGAATGGTAAAATGAGTATTGGGGATCTTTTGTAAAAACTTCGGCTTTTATGATAGGCATACAAAGCTTTGTTACTTAAATAATCCTTATCTGATTACGGTATTGTTTAGTAATTTAAACTCATAAATTCTAATAAAACCACAAATAAACCATCAAAGCCTTTCGCTATTAAAAAAATTATATAATTTTGTATCCGAATGGATACAAATCTACAATGTACTTTATCGAGAAAACAGTTGAGTTTGATAAATGGCTTAGAAAATTAAAAGATTTAAAAGCCAAAGCAAAAATCTTGTTCCGTATTCAAAGAATCGAAAATGACGCGCACTTTGGAGATTGCAAGCCAGTTGGTGATAGCGTATATGAATTAAAAATAAACTATGCCAAAGGATATAGAATCTATTTCAAAGAAAAAGATGGGAGACTAATTATCCTGCTGATTGGAGGAGATAAATCAACTCAGCAAAAAGATATTGAAAAGGCAAAAGACATTGCAAAAAAAATAAAAAAATAGAGGTATGGAAACTTCAAAATTTGATATAGCAGACTATTTAGATAGTAACGAAATGATTGCTGAATATCTCAATGCTGTTTTGGAAGAAGGAGATAATTCTGACCTTATTGCAGCAATTGGTAATATTGCAAAATCAATCGGTATGACAAAGATTGCTGAAGAAACCGGACTTAGCAGACCAAGTTTATACAAAGCCTTATCTGATGGTTCAAAACCACAATTTGAAACAATAATGAAAGTGTTAACGGCTATTGGCGGACAGATCAGAATAAATCCTATAACTACTTAAAAGCGCAATGCAACATCAACAATATTCACCTTTAAATTGCAACCGTGAACCTTTTTGAATAGGAAGCCGGTTAATGAACTACTGATATTGTGATAGATAACAGCCTATTAATATCCTTTAGCTTGATTTCAGACTCAGGATCAAAATCGCTACTATTCATATATTCAAGCAAGCTATGTTTAAGTTGTCGGGCAACAGGTCTGCCGGCGAGATCTGAATGCAGATCGATCGATGAGAAAACAAGCTTCCCGTTTCCGACTTTCGCCTCAAAAACATTCCCCAGCTTACGGTTCTTAAAGAAATTGTCAATCACCATAACGATCGGATCCACGGTAAGGCTGTCCAGAATCAGTGTTTTCGAATTCTTGCACAAATCCCACCATTGCCAGTTGGTATGAAAATCGGTAGGGAAACTATTGAAAGCCGGGTGCTCCGGATCCATCAGCAAACCCATGGTGCCGGGCTGATCGGGGAAATGCACCGGACTCCAGAATACAGGGACGAATTTTCCTGTTATCCCCACTATATCCTGAAGATCAGGAGTAAACAGAACTTTTTTACCCTGCTCAAGGGATTTAACCGCGTCTGACATCAAACTTGTAACAACAATATCAGTCTCGGGCATTTTCACATCCGGCGGATAAACCCAAATGCTCCATTGGTTTTTATATGCAGTTCCTTCCAGCGACAACTCCAGGGTATATTTTGCCGGTGCAGGAAGGTCTTTTAGAGGAATGCTCAAAGTGCCAAGTTTGGAGGTTACTCCCTTGATGTTTTGTTCAACCCTTGCGGAATCTTCCAGGTAAACTTTTCCTCCCTCGTCCAAAACCCTCCACTTCATGCTGATATTGCTCAGGTTCTTATAATAGTTTGCAAGACCAAATTCGCAGGTAAAAAGCTCATTGCTTGTGTAAACCGCTTTTTCAAACCACAGCAGAGGTACCATTTCGGAGCAAAACATCCTCCAATCCTCACCGCTTACAAATCCTTTGGATTCCCAGAATGCGTTCAGAACCCCTACCAACGCGGTTCCCTGTCCGGGGAAATCGTGCAGATCGAGCAACTGAAAGCCGCTTAAACCCGGTGTCTTCACAGCTCTTTCAATCTCCTCCTTGTAGAGTATTGTTGCAAATTTCCCGGAGGCTGCAGTGTATTTATCTGCCAAATCAGATAATCCTTTCCTTTCCAGATCGTTCTTTACCGCAATAAAGTTTACCGGGGACAAAACACCGGTATATTTTTCAATCTCATTCATATCGGGGTATACCGAGTATTGCCCAATTTCATGGGAGATAACCGGGATTTCAATGTGGTCGATTGCATTGGTGTAATCGGTCTTAAAGTCAGGAAAAAGCTGATCGAAAACTCCCTGCCCCCTTGCCCATCCCTTTTCGGTGTTTTGGGTAATGTAGAAATCATCAATAGTTTCGGGATAGAGTCCGTGCCCCTTCTGAAACGAATAAGTGGTGGTGGTATAGATATGCCGGGGATCGCTGTTTTTAAGCCTTGCCACCATTCCGGTAAGAAGTTCAAAATTACCTTCAAGTTCATTCCCCATCGACATCAGCATAAAGGAAGGGTGCCCACCGTACTCGGCTATAATCCTATCGGCCTCTTCGTTCATGAAGTTGACCATAGCCATATCGGCTCCAAAATCCAGACTCCAGTTCGGCAATTCAACCTGAAGGTAAATCCCCATCTTGTCTGCCGCCACGAATGCAGCTTTTGGCGGACACCAGGAATGAAACCTCAGGTGATTGAGCCCATACTCTCTGGCAGCAGTGTAAACCTTCTCCCAGCCTTCCACGTCCAAAGGAGGATGACCCGTGAGAGGGAAAATGCTGCACTCCAAAGTACCGCGAAGATAAAGATGTGAACCATTCAGATAGAGGTTTCTGTTCCTCGATTCAAGATCGCGAAACCCAAATTCTTCCTGACGCACATCCAAAACAAGTCCGTTTTTGTCGGACAGCGAGACAACAACTTTGTATAAGGTTGGATTAAACTCATCCCATGGACGTATATCCCCCGAAAAAGAAAGCTTGAAACCGGTATTGCCTCCGGTAACTGCTATTGTGGAGGTATCGATAAGGTTCTGTCGCTCATCAAACACTTGTATGTATAGGAAGTGGGGATTTTCAGCGGTAAGGTTCGATTTCACTTTTCCTGTGAGACTCCTGCCGGCATAGTCGGGATAAAGCATCATTTCGGAAATGTAGGTCTGGCTGGAGGCATTGAGGGATATTTCCCCAAGAATCCCGTTCCATTTGATCTGTGTTTCTTCCGTATAGGCGTGAGCCATGTCGCTTCGATTGAGGATAAACTTCCGGGAGTTGTCAACGCAAACCGTTAGGGTATGCTTTCCAGGGCTGAGGCTTGATGAAAGATCATAATAATGCGGTGCAGACAGGCTGTAGTTGTTATCGATCTTTTTGCCGTCGACGTACACCAAGGATTCCCAGAGTACCCGCTCCAGTTTCAGGCTGATGTGTTTCCCTTCCCAGCTTTTGGGTATGGATACTTCCTTCCTGTAATAAGCCGGTCCAATGTAAGAAACCTTCCGCTGAAGATGAAGCATCGTATTGCGCTCCAGCACAGGATCAACCTTCACTGGGGTTCCTATACCCGCTTCATCGAGGGTTGAAGGGAGGTTGATGACCAGATTAAAACTGAGTGATTCAGGGTCAACCTTATGGGGATCGCTTATTGAATCAATGCTTAATTCCCATTTGCCCGCTAAACTTATTTCATTGACGGCTTTGCTGCATGACATTGCAATTCCGGAAAACACGAATAATGCGATTAATCTGACCATCTTCTGATTTTATTAAATTTCAAGCTATATCTTAATTTTCTGCAAACCTTGCTTTAATGCTACTTTCTTCCCATTCCACTGCAATTCCCCCTTCAATCCCGGAGGCAAATTGATCTCTGCATTAAGCTTGCCATTCCCTGACTTTTTCAGATTTACAGTAATCACACCCAAACGGTGAGGAACAGTGCAATCTACGAACTCAAGATCGCCCATTTGGGGTTTTATTAGCACTTCAGTAAATCCTTCATTGCCGGGCTGGACTCCCGCAATGTATTGCGACATCAGGGTAAGGGGCCCGCCAGACCATCCGTGATTATAAGAACCGCCGCCGTAAACGGGGTCGCCAATATCCCATCCTTCCCAAAGGGTCGTCACCGGACTTTCAACCATTTTACCATAGCGGTTTTTCATGCGTTCGATGCCTGCCTTCTCATCATTCATAATAAAATATGATTCCAGAATATATTTTTCCAGATAGGGTCCTGCCAGAAAAGTCGTGTCAAACAATGCCCGGATCGATGGCCATTTGGAAGCATCAGCCAGACCAGCCACAACAGCCAATCCATTTCCCCTGTCGTCGGTTTTCCCGGTGTATCCGGGTGAACGGTATGCCTCACCGGTCCAAAAAGCTGTGTTAAATGCTTTTTCAAGTCTCAGCATCTTATGCCTGTAGATATCTGCATCTGCAGAATTCCCGAGCAATTCCGACATCTTGGCGGCAGACTCCAGGGCCATATAGAACCATGCGTTTTCGCACACCGGAGTGTCAATATTGCTTCCCCAATCGGTCCAATCCCAATAGAAATGCGCAGGACTCTTATCCGATCGTTCCGGTCGGTGAACCACCAATCCAACTTCATCGGTGTTCCACAAGGAAAGGTATTTGCTCACGTGTGGGTAGACATAACGAATCATGGAAGTATCCCCGGTATACCGGTAGTAGTTCCAGAACCCATACTTTCCGATACTGGCAAGCATTTGCTGGGGGAGCTCGCCAAACCAGCTTCCTGAAGGTACAGGGGAATAGAGTGCCCCATCGGGACGTTGCCATTCCACTAAATTGGATATTGCCTTTTTCAGGGCGTTTACCCCGCTGCTGTCGCAGGTGTAAAATATTTCCCCCAGTATAATTACCACGTCACCCCACCATTGTGAACGCTCGCGGTCGGGATCCTGAATGGCGTCGCGCATGTTAAGGTCCATCGTATTCAAAGACTTTTCCCACAAGCTGTTCAAAAAAGGATCGTCACATGCAAATGTGCCTGTATGCTCCGTGGGAAAAGAGGTGCGACGGTATCCCAGCCGGTGAACTGTTATTCCGGCCGGAAAGGAATACAATACCTCGTGGCCATTCATATAACCAAAGGTCTCAAACTCCTGAAGGCCTTTTCGGGTAATATATTCTGTGCGGACATTCAACTCTCCTCCCCCTTTGTAATTATCAGTCCGTATATCTACAGTTAAACCAGCTTCTTTCGAATCAATTACAAAAAAAGGAGTAACGGAATAGTTACCGGGGAGCTTCATCATCAAAGGTTTCCCATCGGTAACAAAAGGTAAGCTCAAAACATTCATGTAGTCTAGAATACCGCTGTTTTTCCATTGCGGGAAGGGCCGTTTCCACAGTTTGTTCCAGGGAGGGGATCCGGCGGAACCTGCTTCAACCGCATACAAAAAATCAGAATCAATGAAATCCGGCATCATCCATCGGTCCCATTTCGAATCGGCCGTATAGTGTATATTAAACTCAGGCAGACGGTAATTGGGAAAAGGTTCACCGGTAGATCCGTAAGCCTCGTGCCGGGCAAATTTCCAGGTCTTATCGGATATCCAGCTCACTTGGGAATTCACTGCTTCAAAAAGCAATCCTGCCTTACCGCTGTTCTTATGACAATATCCATCCCTGCCCCAGAACCATAGTAAAACAGCAACCGTATTGTCTCCCGTTTTGATGAATTCCGAAATATCAACCTCATCATAATAGGTATCGGTGGGGGTTGGTCCTCGCTTTAACTGTCCCTCAAAAACAACCAACTCTCCATTGATGTAAAGCCAGTATTTAGAATCGGCCGAGATTCTTGCAATTAGTTTTTCCGTGGGAGGTTCTGAAACCGGGAATGACTTTCGGAATATGTACCATTGGTTTTCAGATTGTGTCTGTGTATCAGGAATGATCCACTGCGGCTGTATTGTAAACTGTGCTTTGCCATTTTCACAAGAAAACAGGATAAAAAAGACAATGAATATATTCTTCAGATGTTTCATGCTCTATTAGTCTAGAATAACGGTTTTCCATTCATCAACCCATTCCATAGGTTCAATATCGCCCTCTTCATCAAAGATGAGGGGAGCTCCCCAGTACTGGTAGTCATGACCCTTATTATTGTCAGATGCAGATCCCCAAAGATCACCCATCCAGATAAACTGGTTGCCTTCACTTGTTTTTAATGGCATTACGAAAGTCTGTTGGGCAGGAATAATCGGAGGCGTCTGGGCCGGATCCATATTGATGACAAACGCTAATGAACCATCCCGGGCAGTTTCGAGCCTCCTCTCATCGTGATATATTTCTATTTCATTAAGATAAACAGAATTATATGGGTATTCAGGTAAGACTTTTATCAAGAGTGTAGAAGAAGAAAATGGATCGAAGGTTATGGAAATTATATTATAAACAGAGCTTGTTTCAATAGCTGTATGGGAAGATATTTTATTCCAACCATTGTCTTTTCTTGAAAAAATCTCAAATTCAGGAGTGAAGATATCATCATGAACCTTTGTCGCAAGGGTGTCGCCACAGATTCCATGGCGGTTACCTGTGAACTGATATATTTTCAGGCTGTTGAATGTGCTTTCCCGGCCTAGGGTCAGCTCTATGGGGCTGAATAAAGAATCCCTTTGCCTGCTGATGGATTCATAAATATTCGGACTCCTGAAATCATCCAGCAAGCGGGTTGAAAGTGTGCCGGGAAAGCGGTTTATATTATTTCGTAATTGGTATCCTTTCATCGGGTTATCTGAAATATACACTCTTGCACCTGAACCCTGTGAGCAAAAACAGCAGGTGTAATCCGTAAGAAGGTAGTATTTGTCATTTCTCCGGAAAATTGCTCCCGCTTCACAATTCTCGTTTATAAAACCACCGTTTTCCAATGTCGATGAGAGGTAATCCCCCGTAAGTTTTTCGACTGAGCCTTTATGCCCCTGGATTGTATTGTAAGCGATATAGGCTACATCATCCTCATCAACGAAAAGCCCAAAATCCCCTACTCCCATATAGGAGTAAAAGACTTTCACATCAGCGTTAATAATTGTAAACGGGCCTTCTGGTTGATCGGATATGGCAACACCAAATTTCCCTTCCCACAAGCGGGGATACCAGTTATACCAGAGAACATACTTTTTTGTACTCTTGCTATAAATTACATGGGGCCGGTAATAGACTCCTGAGGGAGCGTTTTCCAGCAGAGAACCTTCCTGAGTCCAGTTCATCAGATCAGACGAACTATAGCATTGCGAAAAGTTGCTTCTCACTACTCCCGAGGTGTTGCCATATGCTGTTCCATACCAGTAAAATTTCCCTTCAAATTTCGCAACCCGCCCATCATGCAGATCAATGAACCTTCCCTCAGCATCCAGTCTAGGTTTCAAATTGCTTATTGTAATCTCTTTTTGAGCAAAACAAAAATACTGTCCGGGTAAAAAAAACAGCAGAAATAAGGTAATAATTAATCTTTTCATTTTAATCAGTATCACAGAAAATTTAAAAAGAACAAGTTTTGCATGGAAGATTTTTGAGAATTGAAAAGTATGGCAAATACACCCCCATCATTATGACTTATCATTCAAATATTTGTAGAAATCCGCAATTCATTAAACTATACGGCTTGATAACGGTGCCAATTCGCATTTCCGTCTGCCAAAAAAAAATGGAAGCATATTAGGAGTCATGGCATTAAAAGCCGGAATTATGGCTGATTGGCCCTGGATTCCCGGTAAAGTTTCGGTGAAATACTCATGATGCGCTTAAAAGCCCTGCTGAAATAATATGGATCGATCATTCCCAGATTAATGGCAATATCTTTGATTTTCATGTCGGTAAAAAGAAGGTACTGGCAAGCCTGCTGGATTTTGAGCTGGTTAAAATATTCCAGGGGCGGAAATCCTGTCTTCTTTTTGAAAAGAGAAGAATAATAGCTTACCGAAAGTCGGGCGGAATCGGCCATTTCTTCCAGGGAAAGCATCCGTCCAAGGTTTATGCGAAAGTATTCTATGGAATCCTCAACCGGATTCTTCTCGCGCAATTCCATCGGGCTTCTGAATTTCTCGTTAAAAAGAAAACTGGTAAGGAAATGAGACAAACACATGTTCGAGTAAACCAGGTTATCCCTGCCATATCCCATTTCCAACTCCGCATATATTTCGTTAAACAGTTTAATGCTGCTTTCCGGATAATTCAATTCGCCCTTAAATCCGCCTTGCCTTTTTATCATTTGGGTAACGATTGCATCCGATGCGGTTCCGGTAAAATGAATCCAATAGATAGTCCATGGATTATTTGAGTTAGCCGAGTATAGGTGTGCTGCTTTTCGGGGGATAATGAAAAAGCCGCCCGGCAAAACCTGAAACTCCTTACCTGACACAGATGCCTTACCCTCCCCCTTATCGCAATAAACAAGGATGTGCTGGTCTGCTCCACCAGGCCTTGATCGGTAATGAAACCTGGCTTTTGGATAATATCCGATATCCGTCAGATATAAGGTACAAATGATACTGTTTTTCTCACATCTGCTGTTCAGTATGCTTCGTGGGATCACAATAGCTTTCTGTCCTTCAAAGCCCTCACTTTTTCTAAATTCGCTTTTTACCATAAAACAAAAATAATAACATAATCCATCTTTTTAAAGGTTTAAGCTATTTTGTTTCGTCATTTTGTAATGGAAATTGCACTATGGTTTTGTGACAACTGTGCCAAACCAAAAAGAACAACTTAAATTGGCTCACCAACCGAAAAATCTTAACAGTGTCTGACCCCGCGAAACTAAATCCTATGAAAGCAACAGTAAAAATATGGCAGGAAGAGGTAACCATCCCCACCTACGGAACCGGGAAACCTGAAAAAAACCCGATGTTTATGGAGAAGCGGGTATATCAGGGCAGCAGCGGCGTGGTTTACCCCTACCCTGTTATTGAAAAAATTCTGGATGAGAAAACCGACAAAACCTACATCGGCCTCTTCCTTGAGAACCGCTACCTTAAAATCATGATCCTTCCCCAATTGGGAGGACGAATACAGATGGCCTATGACAAAATCCGGCAACGGCATTTCGTCTATTACAACAGCGTGATCAAGCCGGCACTGGTCGGTCTCACCGGTCCTTGGATTTCCGGGGGAATTGAATTCAACTGGCCACAACATCACCGCCCATCCACATTCGAATCGGTTGATTTTAGCATCGAGGAAAATCCCGACGGCAGCTCTACAATCTCGATAAACGAGGTGGAACGGATGTTTCACACCAAAGCAACCGTTGGTTTCACGCTTTATCCTGAAAAGGCATATCTGGAAATCTCTGCCCGGCTGTACAACCCGACTCCCTTCCCACAGACCTTTCTCTGGTGGGCAAACCCGGCTGTAAAAGTCAACGAGCATTACCAATCAATCTTCCCTCCCGATGTCAATGCGGTTTACGATCACGGGAAACGCGATGTGTCGGAGTTCCCAATAGCAAAAGGTGAATACTACAAGGTAAATTACGCACCCGGGACAGATATATCCCGCTACAAAAACATTCCGGTTCCCACTTCTTTCATGGCCGTATCTTCGAAGTATGATTTTATTGGGGGATATGAACACGACACCCGAGGCGGATTGCTTCATGTGGCCGACCACCATGTCTCCCCCGGGAAAAAGCAGTGGACATGGGGGAATGGAGAGTTCGGAAAGGCATGGGACCGCAACCTCACCGATGAAGATGGTCCGTACATCGAGATAATGACAGGGGTTTTTACCGACAACCAGCCCGACTTCTCATGGCTTCAGCCCAATGAGGAAAAAGCATTTAAGCAGTATTTCATGCCATACTCTGAAGTTGGAATAGTAAAAAACGCAAACACTGATGCTGTTGTGGGTATGAGTTTTATCCCGGGGGAGTGTTACCTGAAACTTTATGTTACCGCTCCCTTTAACAATCTTTTAATTCAGCTTTCGAAAATTTCAGATGGAGCAGTGCTCTTCTCCGAAAAACTAAAATGCGAGCCTGATTCCCCCGTTTCGAAGACGATCACGATAGAAAAGAGCATCTCGCCCCAGGATCTTATGCTTACCGTTACGAATCTGGATTCAGGAAAAACACTCATCAGCTACACGGAAGAGAAACCCGGTGAAAAGCCCATTCCTTCCCCGGCCAGCCCGGCATTAAGTCCTGCTGAGACCACCAGTACCGAGGAATTGTATCTCACGGGCCTTCACCTGGAGCAATACCGGCATGCCACCTACCTGGCCTCGGATTATTACGAAGAGGCGTTGCGAAGGGATCCGGGCGATATCCGGAACAATAATGCAATGGGCTTGTGGTTGCTTAGAAGAGGAAAACATGAGCTGGCCGAAAACTATTTCCGTGCGGCCATCAAAACCCTTACCAAGAGAAATCCTAATCCCTATGATGGTGAAGCTTTTTATAACCTGGGTTGGTCGTTAATGCTCCAGGAAAAACACGATGAAGCGTACGATTCGTTTTACAAGTCGGTTTGGAACCATGCATGGAAACATGCCGGCAGTCTCAACCTCGCCAGGATAGCATGTTTCAGGAAAAATTACAGCGACGCTCTCGCACATATTGAAACGGCGCTGCTTAACCATTGGGATAGTCATTCCTGCAGGATTGTAAAAACTATTCTATTAAGGAAGTCCGGTCGAACGGAGGA
>JAIFNN010000216.1 GCA_020047715.1 Bacteroidota bacterium
TTTTTCATTTTCTGTTTATTTATAGAGTTACAACTATTTACTGTTAACATCACAGAAAACAGGCAGGTTTCGATTTGGCTGATCCGGGGCATTTGGGTTGGCATCGAGTTCATCGTTCGGATAAGGTATGCGCAGGAGTCTGAGATTATTGGTTTCCATTGGATCAGGAATTACCGGGAATCCTGTTCTGCGATAATCATTAAATGATTCCAGACCATTGCCGAACATTGCAATCCATTTTTCAGTCATCACCAGGTTGAGCTTACCGGAAACAGTTGTAGAATCTGTAAAGTCGTCCAATCTGTCCTGAATGTAGGCGTCCACATCCGTGCTTATCATATCCGGTGCGCTTAACCGATTAACTTCCAGGAACGAGGCCTCCAAAGCTTCTTTAAATAATTCCTCTGCTGTTCCGGAAACAGTCGCATTCATGGATATTGCAGCTTCTGCCTCAATATATAACCTCATGATATTGGTAAGCATTCTAAATTCCCCGTCTCCAATGGCAGAACCACCGGTAACCGCCTCAGCTGATCCGTCATCGAACTTTCCGCCAACCGGATAAATACCGGGAACGGTTCGTGTATCCCCATCATTTCCTTGCGGGGCAGGATCGCCATAATTTCTGCCTTCAAACCCGTCGACATTCTGGTTATAAAAATAATATGGGATTCTGGGATCATTGTTATTATCCAGGTAGTCATAGAAAAAATTGCAGACATGAGCCTCTCCTTTTACCAGGTAATCTGCCTGAAAACTTGGGTGGCGGTTTTCAGGATTGTCAATATTCAGGAAATAGAAATTAAAATCCTGATCAGCGCTGGTGATCAATACTTCACCAGGGTTTGCAGCTTCAGCAGCTACCAATGCCTCAATTCCAGCTTTAGCCCTTACAGGATCGACCAAACGGATCTGATTGTACAATTTCAGCTTCAGGGTATTCCCCATCCGAATCCATGATGCCGCATCCCCCTGATAAATCAAATCCACATTGGTTAGTGAGGCTGTATTGTCCATCTCCATATTGTCGAGAGCTTCATCAATCAAAAGGAAAATATCATCATAAATTTCAGCAGCATCATCAAATTCAGGATATTCAAAATCCCCACAGGCCTGTGTAAATGGGATATCATCCCACATATCCACCATCAGACTGTATGAATAGGCCTTGAGGAGCTTAGCAATTCCCACATAATGAAAATTTTCGGATGCTGTTGCCTGTTCAATGACATCCTCAAAATCTTTCAATGCACCGGCATAGAGCGAAAATCTCCAGTCATTGGACACATCAGAACCATCCACATCCCATCCGTCAAACCGACCTACTACCATGTGTTGAACTGCATCGGCACCAATTCTCCCCGGGATATTGGAGAAGGCAAAACCAATCGAGACCTGCCCGGCAGGCATCAGATCAATGATGGTAGCTGCAGTTGGATTATTCGGATCATCATTTATATCGAGGAACTTCTCGCAGGACCCTAAAAATCCTGAAAAGATCAAAATCAGTGTTAAATATTTCAGTGTTTTCATATGCTTAATTTTTAGAATTTCAATTTAAGGCTAACTGCATAACGACGGGCGTTTGGCATATAATAATAACTTACCCCTTGTCTGTTGCCAGCCTCATAACCACTGGTTTCAGGATCGATATGCGGTATGTTGGGTGCATAAAACCAAAGATTCCTTCCGATAAACGATATATTCACATCTTTGAGTTTCACTTGTGAAACCCATTTTTGAGGAAGGGAGTATCCTACAACCAGTTCACGGAAACGAAAAATGGTTGCATCAAACACATTGGCTTCATCGGCTGGAAATCCCCTGAAAAAATAGTTATTGGTAGTAAGTTGGATATTATTCGGAATTTTATTTCCATCAGCATCCAGCTGAGCCTGAGTAGGATCATCCGGGTCAGCAAGTACACCGCGTATTAACCTGCCAGCCTCCCTGTCGATAGCCGTTTCCGCAACTACACCTCGATTTCTCATTTCCCCGATCGAATAAGCATATAATTCTCCTCCCTTTCGGTATTCGAACAATACGCTAAGGTTAAGACCTTTATAGCTGAACGAATTGGACAAAGCCGAGAGAAAATCAGGATTGGGATCTGCAATGATTCCAAGCTCTGTATCAACCATGGCATAGCCTGTTGCAGGGTTAATAAGGAGATTTCCCTCGTCGTCACGTCGTAAAACAGTTCCCTGTATAACCCCATAAGGATATCCCACTTTATTTACACTTCCGAAACTGGTGAAGTTGCTGCCGATGTCTATCAGTTCCACATCATCAAAAAGCTTCACAACCATTGAGTTATTTTTGCTGTAGTTGATCTCAATATTCCATTTGAATCCATTGTAATTGGAAACAGGTACAGCCTTTAGGGCTATTTCAACACCCTTGTTGGTGATTTCTCCGGCATTCAACACCTTCTGGATATATCCGGAGGAGGCTGGTATTTGAACGCCGAAAATCTGATCGGTAGAAACCCGGTCATAATAGGATACATCAAAACCAAAACGATTGTTAAAGAACTGCATGTCGGTTCCTATTTCATATTCTGTTGTAAACTCGGGTTTCAAATTCTTGTTTCCGAGAATATCGTTATTGGAAAGACTTGCAACTCCGCTAAACGGAAATTCGATGGTTCCAAGATTATTTCCATAGCTGGGATTAACGGTATAGGTTGTTGATGTCTGATACGGGTCAGCATCATTTCCAATTCTGGAGACCCCACCATAAATCTTTAAATAGCTCACAATATCGCTTTTCAATCCCGGTAAAGCATCCGTCAGGATCGCCGAACCCGTTAGTGAAGGGTAAAAATAACTGTTGTTCTCTACAGGAAGTGTGGATGACCAGTCGTTTCGGCCGGTAAGATTTACAAAAGCCCAATTCCCGTAACCCAATGAAACGTCACCGAATACTCCCATCAGACGGCGCTTTTCATAGATTCCCCCGTTAGGAAGAACGGTCTTGGTATTATCCAAATCATTGATTCCCGGAACAACAATTTCATTGCCAAGGAATCCCTGACGGTCGGTTGTCCGTTGATTAACATTCCAACCCGTAATAGCTGTCAGTTCGAATTTCCCAAAGCTTTTGTTTGCCGTTAAAAGCAGGTTGGACTCCAACTCTGTAAAAGTAATATCATCATCAAGGATACTTCCAAGCCCATCGTTGAACAAGGTGGATTTGGCATATACCTGTTGCCTTCTGTCGGTATAGGTGTTTACACCCAGCTTGTACATTGCGGTAAGCCAGGGTGCAGCCTTATACTCGAAATCCACATAACCTACAGTTCGGTTGACCTTTGAGGTATATTGGTTGTATTTGGCTATATAATAGGGATTATCCCTGTCGGTCCGATAATGCAGATTTGTTTTGGTAATAGGATCCTCAAACGCAAATCCGCTCAGGTCGTAACTTCTGGGAATGATCCAAAGGTGTCCGAAAATGTTGGTATTGGTAACACCATATCCTCCCGTGGGAACACCGATCTGGTCGACAGCGGAATAGGTAAGTGAACTACCTACTTTCAGTCTATCGTTAAGTTGCTGGTTTCCGGCAACCTTAAGAGAGTATTTATCGAGACTTGTGTTGGGAATAAATCCATCCTGATTATTGGAAGTTGCCACCAAAATAAAATTGGTAGTGGCATCTCCGCCTGAAATACTGACGGAATTCTCGAAAACGCTTCCCTTTTCAAAGAAATCGCTTACATTATTCGGATAAGCTTTATAAGGAACGATATCTCCCAGGTGATTCTCATAAGAAATAACACCATTGTTGTTAAACAGTAATCCGCTTCCCACGCCATCGCCGTTTCCGTCGAGATCCGGGGCATCAAACCGGGGTCCCCAGGTTCCGAAATACCCTGAATTAAACTGGAAATTGGATCCATGCCCGTATTCATTCTGAAAACTTGGGAGTTTTGTAGGCTCTTCGGTAGCAATTGTGGATACAATGCTAACATCAAAGCGTTTGATCGCTGAATTACTCCCTGATTTGGTGGTAATAACGATTACCCCGTTAGCGGCCCTTGAACCGTAAAGTGCAGCAGAAGCTCCACTTTTCAGAACCGTTACCGATTCTATGTCATTCGGATCAAGATCAAGCGCCCTGTTGGAATAGGTTGATCCGTAAACGGTATTGTTCTGGGTGGCATAGGTAGAATTATCATAAGGAATACCATCAACCACAAACAATGGCTGGTTCGTACCCAAAGCGGATGAACTTCCCCTGATGGTAATGTTGGAGGATGATCCGGCAGCACCACCGCTGCTTGATACATGTACCCCTGCAATCCTGCCGCTTAAAGCGCGCATCACATCGGTTTCCACTTTGTTCTCCACCATTTCCCCATCAACTTTCTGAACGGAGTATGAAAGATCGCGGGAGTTTCTCTTGATTCCCACTGCAGTTACCACAAGTTCCTCAATTCCAAGGAACTCCTGCTCCATGGCAATATCGATTACTGTTCGGTTCTCAATAGGAACTTCAATCGTTTTAAGTCCTACAAAACTGAAGACCAATATCCCGGCATCCCCGGGAATTTCAATACTGTAAACACCGCTCAGGTTGGTTATCGCCCCCGCACTGCTGCCCTTGGCAAATACAGTGACACCGGGAATAGCATTTCCATCTTCGGCAGATGAAACAGTACCGGTTATTACGCGGTTTTGCGCCTGCAAGAATTGCACACTGCATAATAACAGGCTGTAGAGTAAAATTACGTGTTTTCTCATAGATTAGGGTTTTAGTTATTGCAATACAAAATTTCGTTTATTCCATTTTTTCGTTTCGGGGGATTGGCACCAAACAGCTAACCGTAATAATATTTCTGTGAACAACTCCTTAGGAGGTTTGAATGCATGAATTCTCAAAACCATTCCCTTATCGTAAAAATATTATATTCGCTTATTTTATTGATAACTATTCTGTTAGGCCATGAAATCTATATGAAAACAACCTTCTGGCATCAACTATCGCCTGCGCCCGCCGCCAAACCCCATTTTACTGACGGTTAAGATTCGTTTGCATACCCAATGGCTCTTATCGGCTGAAGTATTAAGAAATCCCGTGGCAATTTGATTAGGAAAACCCTTCTGATGATGCATTCTGAGGTACAGGTTCAGATGAGAATTTCCCCCTTGGATCAGTTGGGTTTTCTTTGAAGGAATTGTTGCAGTGCAGTCAAAATCAAAAACCGTTTACAGACGTCGGAGCGACATATGCAGTGCGTTCGCTGTATTTAGCAGAAATAAATCCTTTTTTGATGGAATTTTTATAATTTTCACTGAAAATCAAATGTAATTTTCCGGTTGGATGAAACTAAAAAAAACAGTTGAGGTTTTTTTGCCCAGTAACAGGTTTGAAAGCCATGTTTTAGCCTGGATTGTTTTTATTATTGCTATTGCGGGCTTATACACATTAGGTCAGCAGAAAGTCCATTTAATTGAATTTCTTGCTGACTACATTTTAAGTCTTCCGATAATTTTTCTGATTTCCTACACTACAGCCTACTTGCTTGTCCCCTGGCTTTTAATGAGGAATAAGGTAATTCATTTCACCTTGTTGTTTCTAATTTTGCTGGCTGCATCAGGCGTGCTTGAACATTACAAAACCCAGTATATTCTCTTTCCTGTTGTAAGCCCGGAAAAGACAGAAAAAGATCCCTTGAGCTTTTTTTCTGTCTTCAGCGCTGCGTTTTTCATCATGCTCCCAACAGTATACTTCATTACCATAAAATACTCTAAGGATTGGTATCATGCCACAGTTTTAAAAACCGAGGAAGAGAGCAAACACCTCCGGAATGAGCTTAAATTTCTTAAATCGCAGGTCCACCCCCATTTTCTGCTGGTCACCCTCTCGAACCTTGAGCTCGTAGCCAGAGAGAGCCCCGAAAAAGCAGCCATCGGTATTGAAAAAGTATCCGACATCCTGAATTTCATCCTTTATGAATGCAATGTCCCTGAAATCCGACTCAATAAGGAAATGGAACAAATACAGCGATTTATTGAATTACAACAATTAAACTATGTAAATAAGCTTGAGGTGAATTATTCGATCATAGGCTCTTCGGTTGAAACAAGCCTGGCTCCCTTGATGGTGTTTACAATTGTTGAGTTTTTCTTTAAAAACACAAGCAAAAACCCTGAATCCACAATGAAGATCAGCGTTTTTCTTGAAATATACCAAAGCATAGTGAACTGCAGCGTTCAGGGCGAGAACTTCCCCTTATCCGAAAAAGATTACCATGAAGATGCCGGCATCATCAATCTAAGAAAACGGATTGAAATAATTTATAACAACACGGGTTCTCTGTCGTGCCGGAATTTCGGGAATAAATTCATGATACAACTGAATCTTCAAAACACCTAGAATATGTTGGGCAAAAGATGGATACGGCACTGCTTTTTCTGGTTATCATACTATTTGATATTGACCGTTTATTTTATGGGGCCCTCCTACGAACATCTATACAGGATACTGCTTTATCTGGCAACAGGTATACCTGTCTTTATTGCTTATAGCTATTTAAGCATGTACATTATCATCCCCTTCGGATTAAGGCCGGGTAAGCTTAAATTCCTGATAGTCTATTTCATCTTTGCAAGTGTGATTTTCTCGATGTTATTTCAGATTAGTACCCACTTCCTTTTTTATCGCTACTTCAACCCGAGCTTTTTTGCCGATAGCAGAATTCTGAATTACGCAGAGATCGCGGGAAACATGATCTGGATAATAATATCGTTTCTAATGTTTGCCTCAGCAAAACTTATTCGCGACTACCTGCTGGAAATGAAGAGAAAGAATGAAATTGAAAAAATCAATATAGAAACGGAACTTTCGCTGCTGACCGCGCAACTTCATCCCCATTTTCTCTTCAACACTTTGAACAATCTTTACAGCCTGGCCTTGTCTGGCTCGCCCAAAACAGTTGTGGGACTTCAAAAAATCAGCGGTCTAATGAAGTATATCCTCTATGAATGCGGGCAAACCGAAATCAGCATAAAAAAAGAAGTAAACCTGATCGACAACTACCTGGAGCTTGAGAAACTTCGTTACGACAAAAGGCTCACGGTTACCTTTAATAGCAAGCTTGAGAACGAGAGTTTGCTAATCGCCCCAATGATCCTGTTCACTTTTGTTGAGAATTGCTTTAAACATGGCAGCAGAAAAGCCTCGGGAAATTCATTCATTAACATTGCGCTCTCCACAAGCGGGCAAAAACTAGTTTTCCATGCTGAAAATTCCGTCGCAGAACTCCCTCCCATTGGAAAAAATGAGCATAACGGTCTGGGATTGGAAAATGTAAAGAAAAGACTTGAATTCCTCTACCCTTCAAATCATTCCCTAAGGTTTGAGGTTGAAGTGAAGCGATTCCGCATAGATCTTGAAATTGAAAATCTGAATGAAACACTCTAAAAATATGAAAACGAAATGCCTTATTGTTGATGACGAACCTCTTGCAATTCAGCTAATCGAATCGCATGCAGCAAAAATCGAAAACCTTGAAATTGTAGCGAAATGCTCCAATGCAATGGAAGCTTTCAATGTGATCAGGGAAAAACGTATTGACCTTATTTTCATGGATATCCAAATGCCCCAGATTACCGGAATAGATTTTCTGAAGACCCTAAAAAATCCCCCGAAAGTAATAATCACAACAGCCTATCGGCAGTATGCCCTTGAAGGCTACGAACTGGATGTTGTTGATTTCCTTTTAAAACCAATCTCCTTCGAGAGATTTCTCAAAGCTGTAAACAAATACTACCACTTCAAGCCCGACGACCTAAGCCTTAACCATAATTCTAATGGAGAGCCAAATGTCGACAGTTCATTTATCGATGTTAGAGAAAATAAAAAGGTTTTGCGAATTTACCTTCGTGAAATAAGCTTTATCGAGGGCTTAAACGAATATATCGGAATTCATACCGATGGAAAAAGAATTGTTACCAAATGCAGCCTGACAAAAATAGAAAACAACCTTCCATCCGACCGTTTCATTCGGATTCACAAGTCGTTTATCGTGGCAATTGCCAGAATTCACTCTTTCTCCGCAACCAGTTTGGAGGTCGATAATAAAGAACTCCCTATTGGAAGAAGCTATAAAAATTTAGTTATGAAAACTCTGAACTATACCGGAGATGTTTAGCCGATAGAAACTCTTAAGAATCCATAAAAAAGGAAAAAGGAAAAAGGCAAAATGCAAAATGCAAATGGTCGAGAAATGCGTTTTTTGTTGCTTTGAACTGCCCCTCCCCAGCCCTCCCCCGAGTGGGCGGGAGCTGGACTATCGCTAGACTGTGGATTTAAATTATGCATCATCACCCCGTCACTTCGTCACCCCGTCACATCACGACATCACCCCATCACGCTATAAAAACACAAAACAATCCCGTATTACGACTTTGATACCAGGTAGTAGCAGGTAGTAATAAAGTAATTCCTGAGCCACGGAACTCCCGAAACAAAAGCCGACTGAAGCCTGGGTTTCAGCCCGAATTTCACTTCATAATTTGGGTTAATAAAGTAGAAATTCCTCTTTCTGATGGTATAGCCCTCTTTCCTTAGAATTCTTTGAAATCTTTCGATACTGATGCGGGTCTGACGGATTTCAAGAAGATCCCGCACCAAACCCTTCGACTCCCCGAAAAGTTTCAAAACCCATGGGTACAAGGGACCGGGAAGAAGATGGAAATAGGGCAACCGGCTCAATAACCGGCTCTGACACATTTGCTGATGTCCTCCAAATGGGTATTGAAAAGGCGGAAAACCCAGGAAAAACAAACCATCCGGTTTAAGGAACTTTTTCACATGCGACATGAACTTCTCCTGATTGTGGATGTGTTCAAGCACATCCCTCATAAAAACAATATCGAATCCCTCCTTGAAATCATCCCCTGCATCGTAAATATCCTTCACAATCAGGTTCAGGTTTTTTTTCAGGGGATGGGCACTAAAGAACTTTTGAGCGTTGCTGATTTTGCTTTCAAGAATGTCGACGCCCGTTACATTGCAGCCGAAATCCAAAAAGGGTTTCAGGTTACCTCCCTCTCCACAGCCTATCTCCAGCACTTTATGCTCCGGCATTAACTGACGGACTCCGCTTATAAAAGGTATTACAAATTTTTCAGTGGTAATAGCCTGTTCCTCAAAGTACTGATCACGGTTTATATGTCGATCCTGCATAATTTCATTTTAAGGCTCAAAGATAAAAATAATTGGAGTTTTTTAAGAGGTAAAAAACATCCCCGCATTTCCTGAGGGTTTGTTTCATCCTTTTTCAATCCATCTTGCCCTCAAAATGATTTTTTTTATTTTGATCAGGGTCGGCTCCAATTTGGAAACAATCGGTTAAAATATTGAGATGCACGTACATTTACCTGAAACACGGCAACATATTTTCGATACGCACGACCTGGCCTGCCTCCGGGGGCAACTCATTTTGATCCGGGTCGGTGTTATTTTACTCCAGGTTGGTGTAATTTTGATCAATGTCGGAACTATTTTGGTAACAACCGACGTCCTTTTGATCTTTTGCAGATGATTTTTCAGACCGCTCCTTTTAGCGCTGGGGAGCTGGGCTTTCGCCGGATTGGGGATTTTAATGATTCAAATAACGGCCTGAAAGGCCAGCTTAAAGGAAATACTGAATATACGATCTGCCATAGAATATCGGATAAATGGAGAAGTATTTTAAAATTAAGTTTGGTACCGCTTTTAGATGTCCCTCCCCAGCCTCCACCCTCGGTGGAAAATCAGCGATAAAGCCGATTTTTTAAAGTAGAATTTATTCACCATTGATTATCTTTATCGCGGAAAAATCGATTACTCATGAACAAAATCATCCTGACTATACTGTTTTCAGCCGCTTTTCTAATTTCAGGTTTCAGTCAAGGCATAAAACTCTCATTACAATTACCGGAGGGTTATCGGTTTACAACAGAAACATCGGTAAACCTGATTGTTGAGCAGGAATTTATGGGCATACGCTACAACACACAGATGGAGATTACCTCTGTCTTGAACATACAGGTCAACGGAATCGATTCCGACACAAGTTATTTGCTTTCGGCAAGTTATCAGAAAATGGATATTCGTGTGAGCAGTATATTGATAAACATGGAGGTAAGCACCGAGTGGAAAAACAGCCAGGATTCGCTCTCCTCAGTTCTTCGGTCGATGTTGGGAAAAGAGTTTTCCATCCTTCTTTCAGACAAAGGCGAAGCCATTGATATTTTGGGTCTGGATGAGATGATCGATCAAACAGTTTCTGAAAGCAGTCTGCCCGAAGTTCAAAAGCTTGAATTCAGCAGGAATCTCATTCAGAGTGTTGGCAAGGATGCTGTTCTGGATAATTACCGCAACAACAGTTCATTTTACCCCGCATCAGCAATCAAAGTCCGCGATCAGTGGGATTCGCGCATGAACTTTCTGAAAAGCGGGATTCCCATGGAGCTGAACGCCCACATAAAGGTTAAGGAGTTGACGCGAGAGTCGGCCGTTCTGGTCTCGGAAGGGCAAATAAACTCCCAAACCGCAAACAGGGAGGTTGGTGATTCACCCGAATCCAATCAGACCTTCAAACTTTCAGGGAATGAAGTTTCGGAAAAAATTATTGACCTGAAAACAGGGCTTATACTTGAAAGCATTGTTTCACAGAATATTTCAGGAACCATCAGATCCCTGTCAGAAAATACTGGTGAGGAGGAGCTGGTGATTCCCTTTAAGATCATCTCGAGGTGCACCATGTTATCGGGCCCGTCGGAATAACTATACCGCTTGTTTTTTTGCTATTGGAATGCAGGCTGATGCACGGCGAAAAAAAATCAGAAACCGACTTTGTTCAGACCTTCCCTCAGTTCAATTGTTTTCCCTTGATGAATATAGATTCCCGTCAAGCCAGCCGGCAGTATGATTTCACCTTTAAGGCTACCCGATTTTGATTTTTTGAAATTCACGGAAATCATGCCCTTTAGATGAGGCATAGAACCCTCAGCCCATTCGAGAATTCCCAGATGAGGCTCGATTCTTACCGTTTCAAATCCTGCTTCATTGGGTTCAATTCCGCATACGGTTGCCAGAAGTTCATAATTAGGGCTGGAACTCCATGCATGACAGTCGGATCGGGATGGTTCAGGTCTTTCGGCGAAAGTTGTCAATCCCATTTTAAGCATATCCCTCCAGGGTCCCAACATTTCAACATATTTATCGGCCAGACCAACTTTTTTCATTGCCCTCAGCAAATAAAAACGGTAATATATTGTTGCCTGAATCAGAGAATTATCGGTTGAAACGCGATCGATAAGTTCAGCCGCATCAGCAGGCAGGCTTGCACCAGCCATAATTGCCATAATATTTGCATGCTGACTGAATATTTTTTTCTCCGGTGTATCTGCTAAAAGCTTTCGATTGCTGTCCCAGCAAAGTTTAATCGTTGATTCTGAAATATTTGCAGCAAGTTTCTTAAAGTGTTCAGCCTCATGATTTCTTCCAAAATAAGTAAATAATTCAGAGGCTTCGTTCAAGGCATAGGCAAATTGGAGGCTTAAAATCGAAGATCCTCCCTCTGCCCCACCCTCGGGGACTCCTCCGCTATTAACCTTAGTATCCCAGGGCCATTCATCTGGCCAGTCAACAAAATTCCAATAGGGAGTTGGCCCCATCATGCCAGTCTCCTTATCCAGATAGCTTTCGTACCAGTTCATAACTCCTTCAATGCCAAAAAGCAAAGGCTTGATGAATGCTGTATCGTTCCGGAACATCCAATAATCGTGGATCATATTGGTCCAGTACAGCGAAAAGGGAGGTATCACCTGCATGTCGTTGCTTGGATAGCGGCTGCAGGTTAATCCCTCGTAAAACCGGGAGCGGTCAAATGCCTGGATTGCCTGACGCGTCAGACGGTCATCCCCTGAAACGTACCCTGCGATAAGACATTGAATTCGGGTATCGCCAACGTATTGAAGCTGCTCATAATAAGGACAGTCGTAATGAGTTTCATTGCTGCACAAACGCAAGGTTCTCCATCCGACCTCCCATATTTTACTGATTTCCGGATCGCTGGATTTAAAACTGGCTTTTTCAATAAAAGGATAGGCAGTAAAAACAGACTGAATATTATTGATTGTAAGGGGATTGTTCCCTGTTTTAATGGTACATTCCACGTACCTGAATGTTCTGAACCAAAGAGGTCTGAATACCTGGATTGGTTCAGAACCCGGGAAAAAAGAATCATAAAGACCTTGTATAGTTTTTCCCTCAGTATCATTACGATTGCCCTTACTTCCATTTTTATCAAAAAGTGCTTCAGCATACACCAATTCTATTGAAGATCCTTCACTGCCGGAAACTGAGATTTCAGGATAAGCCACTGTATTATTACCTTGGTCGAAAAGCAAAACCGCTGTTGAATTGGCAGGAATGGTAAGAGTTTCCCTGCCGCTGATAAAAAGCTCACCTGCGTTGCATCCTTCCGTTCTTCGGATGGCACTAAAACGCTGAACCCTTTCTTCCATGAAAGGAATATCCCTGGGTACCAGGTCCCATTCTGTTCCGGTTCCCATACCTTTTGGCCTCCCCTTGCTTATCATCCCGGGGCTTAACCATTCAGAATCGTCAAACCCGGTTTTCTCCCAGTTCCAGGGATATAACAATCCCTCAACCCGATCGCCGGGACCCACAACAATATAGTTTTGCATTCTAATGTGATCAGGGGGAATTTCTGTGTAGGCTTCATTTTTAATGACTTTCCAGGATTTATCTGTATTCACGATCTTTTCCCTCTCAGTATTTCCCTGGAGCAAAAATCCCGTTCCCCTTGAGATCTGAGCAACAGGCATCAGCTCTCCGATATTCCATACGACAGCTGCAAACACGTTCTTCCCGGGTTTCAGGTACGCGGCAACATCAATGGTTTCGTAGTTCCAGTGTTTTACGTCGCCGCGGGCCGGGCCAAAACACACCGGATTTCCATTTACAAAGAGCCGGTAGCGGTTGTCGGCCGTAACATGAATAATGAATTTCTCCGGTACGGCTGCCAGTTCTATTGACTTCCTGAAATGGAATACACCATAATCTTTCAAATTGGATGTTGGATGTGTAATCCAACTGGCAGACCAATAGTTATTGAAAAAAAACGGATCGATTTCATTTTTGTTTGGCTGAGAATAGCACTGAAGCTGGGTCAAGATGAAAATCACGATTAATACTGGAAGTAAGGGGAATGATTTCGCTTTCATTTTTAAGATTTATTTTGGTTTTTTAAATGATGCTTTATCCAATTATATTATTGTTCTGTTTCAATTAAGAGTTGATCTTTGTTTTGAATAAACGTTACCTCAAATTAGGGCTTTTTTACCTTATGCCCCTCCCCAACCCCTCCCCCTGGTGGGCGGGGCAAGTCAAACGAACAAATTACGTTTGATTATAAGAATGGAGTTTCTCAGTATCGTATTTACATAATTATGGGTGAAACGAATTTTAATCCAAGTTTTCCAATTCCACAGTCACCTGCCCCGCGATAGTCTAGCCCCGCCCACCAGGGGGAGGGGTTGGGGAGGGGCAGCTCAAAGCAGCACCAACTACAATTCTTTCAACCCAACTCCAGAAATTCGCAAGTCTATTCATATGCTAGAACTATTTCCTGCACCCTGTCAAGTTCTATTTCAAAATCAGCATACTTCGAATTTTCGATACTTGAAACAGAGAATGCCGTCTGTTTGCCATTAATGGTAAGGATTTTTACTTTCAAAGCATTCTCTGGAAGCAAAACATGAGCATTTGCATTTTTTCCACTTCCTGTAACAAGGATTGAAATTTCTTTCTTTTCCGGATCGTTGTTATAATTATATGAAACATACCCTCCTGAAGCAGCCAGTTTTGCAGTAACATGCACCGAATCAATTCCGGCTGATGTCCAGCGCGGAGATAACAGAACATTTTCATATGCAAGGCTTTCATTTTTAATCCCTGCCAGCCCTTCAATGAGTGCAGCCATTCCATTTGCTGCTGCCCAGTTGTCGGGTCCTCCAAATGATACAGCCTCAGGTCTTGTATAATGAGGTTTGTCGGAAAGGCTCACTCCCAATACTGCATAGATTCCTCCTTCCAGGGGAGCATTAAAACGTATTTTATGAATTTTTTTAGAGGGATTGGGATTATCGATTGCAGCCCAGCAAACGCCTACCTGGCTGGAATGAAGGTTAGGACCGGCCCATGCAATACCCGACCTTTCGGAGTTTAAAGAAGGAAACCACCAGTTGGTTACGTCCTTTTCCGTGAATAGGTATTTTGAGAAAGATGTTCCATCGTCATATAAAAAAGTAATTGCCCCGGCGATTCGACCTGAACTCATACCCGATATTGAATGAAGGAGGTAAACCGATCCTGCTGTACTGTTTATCGGGATTTCAGCTTGAGCGGGGAATCTTTCCCGAACTGAAACAGCTATTGAAGCACGTCTTTGATTTTCTCCAGGATCAATTACCTTAAACGGTATCCCTTCAAAAGTATTCAGACCCACAGGCAGTCCCCTCATATCGTTACCTGGCTTGGCATCGTTCATCCACTTAAAAGCGTCTTTTCCTCCGATATCCAACAAATCCATATTTGCCGATGTGGAAATGTCAACAGGCTTAAATTCGGGAGCTTCCGGTGCTGCAGGAATTGACCCGGTATATGAAAAATAAACACTATTGTTATATTTCTTTCCCAGTTCCAACAATCGGTTCAGAATATCGGTTGCATAATCCTCAAAACCATTTTCATAAGCTCCTCTTGCCAGTTCACCAATTGCATGCCCCGCCACTCCCCCGTTCATATATTGCCATTTATCACCATGCGAGCCAAAACCCCGTTCAAAAGGCGGATAAATAGCATACCACTCACCGGGAGAACCTGCAGGTAGGTTTTCCTTTAAATCAAGATATGTGTTTATTATTGCAACGTTCATTTCATGAGGCAATCCGCGGTTTATCGAATACATGTTTGATTGTGCTATCTGCGATTTCTCATCTACTCCGAGATTTCTCCTTACTGTGGAATCCTCATCGATAAAATGCATAAAATACTTTCCATTCCAGGAAACCCTGACGAGATTGTCCATTATTTCTTTTGACCTTTTGCGATATATTGCAGCCTTCACAGGTTCCCCGATAAACTCATACATTTCGGCCAACTGGTTGCATGCCTCGAAATAACCGGTGTTATCCCCGAAGAATATCCCGTACTTGGTTTTCCCCGGAACGATAACCATTGTGGGACTGATGGGCGCTTCCGGAGTATACTCATCATCAACCTGGAAATCCCATGAATCAATGCAATACGGTCGTTTCAACAAACCGAAGCGATCAGACCAACGTATTGAATCCGTATAGCAATAGTCAAGGGCGAGTGCAGCCGAAGGAAGTGTTTTCTTCATCCATTCGCTGTTACCGCTGGCTTTCCAATGTTTATAAAACATGTTCACATAGCAATAATCCGAATGATTGTCAACCGGCTGGCGGAAAAAGAATAAATCATTATCCCTTTTAAAAAAACCGATAGGCTCATATGCTGTTTTGTAGTAATGATGATGGTTACCTTCCCTAACAGAACTCCAGATCATACCGTCGCTTCTTTGAGTTTCGCGCAATAAATCCGTCAGTCCGTTACCATAAGGCAAAAAATATTGTATCCCGTTCATCACATTGCTGTTATCCAGATCCCATCTGACATAGAATTTATAGATTTCGCCATTCCACTTCATCTCGTAGACTCCGTTTTTTGACGCGCCCAGCATTCCATTGTAAAGAATATTAAAAAGCTCATTGAATTTTCCGCCATCATCCACAGCTGTGTTTGCTTCCAGGAAAAAATCGGCTGTTCCCGCAACTTTTCCCTTTCGGTCGATAAAAGAAATTTTATGCGTTCCTGCCGCTCCTCCCACAGTAAATGTCAGCTTGTCTGATACTGCAGTTTTCAGATACTCCCTTCCATTTCCATCTGTAACGGTAATGGTGCCCTCACCATTGCAAAGAACGGTTAGCTCCTCAAGAGGGTGAGCAGTCCCGGTAGTTTTGAGTATGTGTATACCATTGGGATTCTGAGACCATAAGGCAGAAGCCGATCCAAGGACCAATATT
>JAIFNN010000212.1 GCA_020047715.1 Bacteroidota bacterium
TGCCGAAAACTTTATTCCGGTAACCATTGGCAACGACGATGGGATTTATGTTGGGGTGGAAGTAAATTCAACTTTAACAGCCGGGTCAGATGTTATTATTAATCCGGGTCCGGGTTCAACAAATTACACGGATGGAATATTAAAATTAGATGCAACCGGAACCCCCCTCTGGCTAAAGTCGGTAACTACCAATGCCCATGCCTGGAGTGTGCTTAACAACCCTGATGGAAGCGGTGTTTTTTGCGGTGGCGATTTTATCGGGCCTTTAACATTGGGCGACTTCACTATCAATAATACAAACGGTAGATCATTCATCGCCAAAATTGATTATGACGGAACTTTTAAAAATGCATTTGCCTTTGTGACCGGTATTGAAGTAGGCTCAAAAGTGAAAAGCCTGGCAACTAATAATAGCGGAGTTTTTTATGTGGGGGGTAAATTATACAGTAGGAGTGTTCCCACTTTCAGCTGTATTCCCCGGGATGCCAATACAGGATTGTATCTTGGAAAATTCACTGAAGAACCGGATGTGGCGCCTCAGCCTTCAATATCACTTGATGGCTTCGAACTTACAGCAACGCCTGAGTTTACAGGAGTCATTCAATGGTTCTTAAACGGAGAGGTTATTTCTGGGGCATCATATCAAACCTATACTGCCGTGGAAAACGGAAAGTACAGTGTCTCATATTCCTATGTTCAATCGTGCATATCCACATCTGCCGAAACCAATATTGTGTCGGTTGGCTTAACTGATAATCTGCTAAATACCTTTGAAATATACCCCTGCCCGTTTCAGGATGATATAACTGTTGAACTCACAGATTTTCCTGAGACATCGAAGCTTGCGATTTTCGATTATAGCGGACGCCGCATGTATGAAAATACTTTTTCAAATGGTATTCAAAAAATGGATTTGAGTTCTTTAAAACCAGGTGTATACCTGTTTCAAATCTCTAATTCAAAAGGGATTTACACAAGAAAATTGATTAAACAGAATTAGCTTTTTAGATTAAATACGGTAGTTTTCTGAATTTTAGCCATTGGTACTATCCAATGGCTAAAATTGTTTGCAAACCTTTCAAGACTTATCAACACCTCTGTATTTCTAATGCTTTTTGTGGTATTTTTATCCCAAAGGCAAATGCAAACGCTTAATTTTGTAATGCCCTGACAACGAGAAAGTACATTCACAAGCAACCTGATAAGCCCGTCCATGTTCCTTATTTTTGACACCGAAACAACCGGATTACCCAAAAGGGATAATGCTCCTTTGGAGGAACTCGACAATTGGCCCAGGTTGGTGCAGATTGCCTGGCAGATGCACGATCATTCAGGGAAATTTCTGGCTGCGAAAGACTATATTATCAAGCCCGAAGGCTTTACAATTCCCTATGCTGCCGAGAAGGTGCACGGTATCTCCACTGATAAAGCTCTTGCCGAAGGCAGGGACCTCAGGGAAGTGCTCAGGGAATTTGCGGAGGACGTGAGAAATTCCAGTCTGATTATTGCACATAACATAGAATTCGACATAAATATTATCGCTTCGGAGTTTCTCAGAAACGAGATCGAAAATGATTTCCTTAGCAAAAAGAAACTCTGCACCAAGGTCGAGAGTACCGATTTCTGCGCTATCCCGGGCGGCAGGGGAGGCAAATTCAAATGGCCGAACCTCGCAGAGTTACACTTTAAATTGTTTCAGGAAGGATTTTCCCATGCCCACAACGCTTCGGCCGACGTTGAAGCTACTTCACGTTGCTTTCTCGAGCTTCTCAGGCTCGGCGTGCTCAAACCCTCATCTCTTCCTCTCAGTGCCGATGAGCTAAGCACTTTTGCCAAATCAAACCCCGGTCAGATCCGACCGGCAGGGGTTGAGGTGAAATCACAGAAACCCGAAGTCAAACCTGCCAGCACTGCTGCTCCGGAAACGGTAATTGCTTCTCTGGATAACGAACCCTTGCAATTCACACACCTCCACGTTCATACCCAATATTCAATTCTCGACGGTGCAGCATCGATCCCCGGGTTGATGCAAAAAGCCAAAGAAAACGGGATGAAGGCCATTGCAATTACCGATCATGGGAACCTGTTCGGTGCCAAGGTTTTCCATAACGAGGCTAAAAAGCACGGGCTCAAACCGATCCTCGGCTGCGAAGTCTACCTCGCCAAACGATCAAGGCATACCAAGGAAGAGAAAATCGACGCCAGCGGGGATCACCTTATCCTCCTTGCGAAAAATAAAGAAGGATATCAAAACCTTGTCAAACTCGTCTCTTTGGGGTGGATTGAGGGGATGTACTATAAGCCCAGGATCGACAAGGAAATCCTTAAACAGTATTCCAAGGGTCTCATTGCCACCACTGCTTGTCTCGGGGGAGAAATCCCACAACAGATCATGAACCATGGCACACAGTCGGCTGAAGAACTAATCAAGACATATCAGGAAATTTTCGGGGATGACTTTTACCTCGAATTAATGCGCCACAAAAGCGATGACCCCGCCATGAACCATAAGGTTTATAAAGACCAGGTTTTCGTCAACAGTGTTCTGCTTGAAATGGGCAAAAAACTCGGGGTAAAGTGCATTGCCACAAACGACGTGCATTTTCTGAATCCTGAAGATGCAGGTGCTCACGACCGCCTTATCTGCCTTAGCACAGGAAAGGATCTCGACGACCCTTCCCGCATGAAATATACTCAACAGGAATGGCTCAAGACCCGGGAAGAAATGCAGGAACTTTTCCGCGACATTCCGGAGGTAATCATCAACACACAGGAAATCGTCGACAAGGTCGATCTTTATGCTCTGAACCGGGACCCCATCATGCCCGATTTCCCCCTCCCCGAAGGTTTTGATAATGAGGACGACTATCTGCGGCACCTCACCTATGCAGGTGCAGCAAAGCGGTACACCGAAATCACACCCGAAATAACCGAGCGAATCGATTTTGAGCTGGAGGTTGTCAAGAACATGGGCTTTCCGGGATATTTTCTTATCGTTCAGGATTTTATAAATCAGGCGAGGAAGATGGGCGTTGCCGTGGGTCCCGGTCGCGGATCCGCCGCAGGCTCCGTTGTGGCATATTGCACCCGCATCACCGATATCGACCCGCTCCGGTATAACCTTCTGTTCGAGAGGTTCCTGAACCCCGACAGGATTTCCCTTCCCGATATCGACATCGACTTTGATGAGGATGGGCGTGAGGACATCCTTCGTTGGGTTGTAAACAAATACGGGAAGAATAAGGTAGCTCAGATTATCACTTTTGGAACCATGGCAGCCAAAATGGCCATACGCGACGTTGCCCGGATTCAGAAACTCCCGCTTTCCGATGCCGACCGTATCGCAAAGCTTGTGCCCGAACGTCCCGGAACTACTTTGAAATCGGCCTATGAGGAAGTCCCGGAGCTGCGCAACGAAAGAGATTCTTCAAACAAGGAGATCGCAAGTGTTTTGAAGTATGCAGCAACTCTCGAGGGCTCGGTTCGCCATACCGGCCTCCATGCCTGCGGTATAATTATCGGTCGAGACGACCTTATCGAACACATCCCGGTATGTACGTCCAAAGACTCTGACCTTCTCGTTACCCAGTTCGACGGCAAATATGTTGAGGATGTGGGGATGCTGAAGATGGACTTTCTCGGCCTCAAGACCCTGTCTATTATTAAAGATGCGGTCTCAAACGTGTTTGAATCGAAAGGTATTCGGATCGATATAGACAGCATTCCTATCGAGGATGAGAAAACCTATGAGCTTTATGCCAGGGGCGATACTACCGGATTGTTCCAGTTTGAATCCCCCGGGATGAGAAAACACCTGCGCGACCTGAAGCCCAACCGTTTCGAGGATCTTATTGCGATGAACGCGCTTTATCGCCCGGGTCCTATGGAGTATATCCCATCCTTCATCAGGAGAAAAAACGGCAAGGAGCCAATTGTCTATGCCGTACCTGAGATGGAAGAAGAGCTTAAGGAAACGTATGGCATCACGGTTTATCAGGAACAGGTAATGAGGCTTTCACAAAGGCTGGCAGGCTTCACGAGGGGACAGGCCGACTCGCTTCGTAAAGCAATGGGTAAGAAAATCCGCAAAATGATGGACGAGCTCAAGGGCAAGTTCGTTGAAGGTTGCCAGAAGCAGGGATACGCGGAGGAGGTAATCAACAAGATATGGGCCGATTGGGAGGCATTTGCCGAGTATGCTTTCAATAAATCGCACTCCACCTGTTATGCTTATGTATCGTACCAGACGGCATATCTCAAAGCCCACCACCCGGCTGAGTTTATGGCAGCGGTGCTTAGCCGGAACATTACCGATATCAAGAAAATCGGACTCTTCATGGACGAATGCCGCAGGATGGGAATGGCCGTTCTGGGTCCCGATGTGAACGAGAGCAATGTTAAGTTCACGGTAAACAAAAAAGGGAATATCCGCTTCGGACTTGGCGCTATCAAAGGGGTAGGAGAGTCTGCCGTAGCCACTATTATCGAAGAGCGAAAGAAACGGGGAACTTTTAAGGATATTTACGATTTTATTGAGCGCATCGATTTGCGCATCATGACCCGCAAAAACCTCGAGGGTCTGGCATCCGCAGGGGCTTTCGACTGTTTTCCCGAAATCAACCGCGCCCAGTACTCCCACCCGGTTGGCAATGAGTCGAGTTTTTTCGATGCGCTGGTGAAATACGGTAGCCGGCTTCATAACGAAAAGATCAGCACGCAGCAAAGCCTATTCGGAGGAACAAGCGACGAGGTTATCATGAGGCCCGTTCCTTCCAGCATAGAAGACTGGCCCCTCCTTGAAAGAATAAACAAGGAAAAGGAGCTTATCGGTATGTACCTTACGGCTCACCCGCTTGACAGGTTCAGGCCTGAAATCAGAAGTTACTGCAATGCCACACTCTACGACCTAAACAACCGTTTATCCGAGTTTAAAGGGAAAGAAATTACCTTCGCGGGAATCATCAAATCCTTCCGGGAGGGGATTTCTCAAAAGAACAACAGAGCTTTCGGAATAGGAATTATGGAGGATTTTACCGATTCATACGAGCTGCGACTCTGGGGCAACGACTTTGTGAACCACAAGAAATTCTTCAGCAATGGCGTATCCATTATGGTAAAAGCCCTCGTAGAGGAATGGACTTCCAAAAAAGACGGGCGTTCGGGAATCGAAGTGAGGATCAAGACCATACATCTGCTTTCTGAAGTCCGAAAGGATATGGTCAAAAGCATATTATTGACTCTAAAGGTAAATGCCCTGTCGCAGGAAATGATCGACGAGTTGAATAAGCACATCAACAAGGCTGAAAATGGCAACAATTCAAAACATTTGCGGATTCAGATTGTTGATAACGACAGCAACCTTAAGGTGGACCTGTTTTCCAGAACAAAATACCTGAGTCTGACGGATCAGTTTTTTGACTATGCGGATGCAACTCCGGAAATTGAATATTTGTTAAAATAATCCTTCACATGGGAATAATGCGTTTTATATTTTTATTTTTGTAAACCTAAAAAACTTTTGTTATGGCTATTGAATTCACAGACAGTAATTTCGAAGAATTAGTACTAAAATCAGACAAGCCGGTTATCGTTGATTTCTGGGCAGAATGGTGTGGCCCATGTAGAATGGTTGGCCCCATTGTTAATGAAATTGGTGAAGATTTCAAGGGAAAAGCAGTTGTTGGAAAACTGGATGTTGACAGCAATCCCGGCGTAACCCAGAAGTTTGGGATTCGGAACATCCCTACGATTTTGTATTTTAAAAACGGTGAAATTGCCGACAAACAAGTTGGTGCTGTTGCAAAGAGCACTCTTGTGAGCAAACTGGAAGCCCTGCTATAATATAAAGGAAAAGTTGGCGCCGTTGCCTCGTTTCCCTTTAAACTACTTCTTCCAATGCCTCCAATAAAAAAGGTATGCGTGTTTTGTGCTTCCAGTCCGGGAATCGATAAGGTCTATTTCAGGGATGCGGAACTGTTGGCCCGGATTTTCGTGGAAAACAACATTCATGTAGTATATGGTGGCGGTGCATCCGGATTGATGGGACATATTGCCGATACTATGATTTCCGGGGGAGGCAAAATTACCGGGATCATTCCGCATTTCATGAAACAGATGAATTGGGCTCACAATGGAGTAATTGATATGATAGAGGTTGAAACCATGCATCAGCGAAAAAGCCTGATGGTACAGGGAGTTGATGCTATCGTGGCTTTGCCGGGAGGGGTGGGTACTTTGGAAGAGCTTTCCGAGGTAATTACTCTCAAACAACTTGGGCAATTCTTGTCTCCCATCGTAATCTTGAATACCGCCGGATTTTATAATCATTTGAACGAGTTCTTCCATAAAATGATGGAAGGGCATTTTATGCGGCATATGCATAAGGATATTTGGCAAATGGTTGGTTCTCCCGCTGAGGTTTTGAATGCAATTGATACAGCTTCCCCTTGGGATGGCACAGCAATTAAATTTGCGGCATTTGAGGATTAACTGAACTTCCTGCCGATCAACAGAACGTCATCCACCTGCTCAATATCCCCCCTCCAGGATTCAAGTGTCCCCTCGAGAACTTGTTTTTGTTTCGACATGGGAATATCCTGAAGAGCCAGAATAAGCTCTTTCATGGGCTTTGATTTGAACTTTTTGCCTGTCTCTCCCCCAAACTGGTCCGCGTATCCATCCGAAAAGAAATAGATGGTATCACCTTTTAGGATTGGGATCTCAACATTGGTGAATTTTTTATCCGCATCAAGCTTTGAACGACCAATAGAGAAACGGTCGGCTTTGATCTCTTCCAACTCTCCATTCCTCACTAGCCAAAGTGGATTGAAGGCCCCTGCAAACTGAAGAATCTTGGTTTTCTTGTTATAGCAAATCAACGACAGATCCATACCGTCCTGAATAGCGCCGCCTTCGGAGTCGGTTCTTTGAAGACTCTCGGTTACCTCATAATTCAGCTGGTCAAGGATATCAGAGGGTTTGTAGATCTTTCGTTCCTTGACGATTTTGTTCAGGGAGTTGTATCCGATAATCGACATGAATGCTCCGGGAACTCCATGACCCGTGCAGTCTACAGCTGCAAGAAATTCTTGATCCCCTATTGTGTTCAGCCAGTAAAAGTCGCCGCTTACAATATCCTTGGGTTTAAATAAGATAAAGGTGTCTGCAAACGGGATTTCCGGTGGGAGAATTGCAAATTGTATACGCTTGGCATAGCGAATGCTGTCGGTGATATCTTTGTTCTTCTGCGCCAGCTCTTCTTTCTGAGCAACAACTTCAGCAGTCCTCTCGAATACTTTTTCCTCCAACACCTGTTTCTCTCGAACCAGGTTCGACTCCCTAACTTTTATATAAACTACAATCAGGCTTGCCCCTGCGAAAACGCAAATAAGGATAAACCACCAGGTTTTGTAAAAAGGAGGATTGATCTGGAAATTGAATACAATCGGCTCGCTGTTCCATAGGCCTTCGCTATTCTGTGCCATCAGGTGGAAAGCGTATTTTTTTGGGCTTAGGGCCGGATAGGTTACAGAGGTCTGAGTGGTTACGCGCCAGTCGTTGTCTGCACCAACAAGCTTGATTTTGTATTTTACGGCATCGGGATTGGTAAGACAGATACTTATGTAATCAAACACAATATCATTTTGCGTATGGTTCAGTTTAAGCCCTGACTTAAGATCATGATCTTTAAGGTTCACTTTTAATCCAATAATATGAGTCAGGGGATTCTGATTAACTTTTCGATGAAGGTTGGGATCGAACCGGTTAACCCCGTTCACTGTACCAAACCACAACCGGCCCCGGGAATCTTTGAAACTTGAATTTGCCTTGGTTTCAATCCCCGTAAACCCATTTTTTTCGGTATAGGTGAAAAGCTTGTCCTTTTCGGCGTTGTATATGTTCAGTCCCTTGTTGGTTCCAATGTAAATGTTGTTGTCGTGATCGGCATTAAGCAGGTTAATCAGATTGCCAAGCAAACCGTCGCTTTCTTTGTAGTTCTTAATAATCTTTTTATTCCGGGTGTCAAAAACCAGCACACCCTGTGCCTCGGTCCCGACCCATAACTGTCCTTTGTGATCTTCGACCATACAGGTTGCTGTGAATTCTTCTCCGGGGGAAATTATGGTAAAAACAGTGTCGGTGAGAACCGTGAGACCAGCTCCCTTGGACCCTATCCATAATCTGTTTTCACTGTCGGCATAAAGGGCCGAAATTTCGTTGTTCGAAAGTCCGGATGACTGCGTGAAATAGTTTACATCTCCTGTGTTGTAATCGTAAACAACCAATCCGTCGAGGGTCCCGGCCCAGACGCGTCCAAGGTGATCGGTCTCAAGAGCTGTGACAACCAGTTTTGGCAGGTAGGAATTCAGCCTGGGCTCGTAGCTGAACGATCCGGTTATGTTGTTGTAAGTAAAGATGCCTTCTGCGTCGGTGCCTATCCATACTCTATGTTCGTTATCCTCTTTTATTATGCGGATCCGCTTGCCATCCAGCTTGGGGAAACGCCTGAATTGCTTTTCACCTGGAAGACTTTCATCGTAAATTGTGATTCCTTCGTTGGTGCCAAACCAAAATTTCCCGGAATTGTCCTGAATAACCGACCAAACCTGTGGGTTTGGCAGTCCGTGGTTTGTTGAAAAGGAAACAAATTGCTCGCCTTTAAAAATCGACAAGCCATGCTCATGGGTAGCAATCAGCATATTACCCTCTTGGTCTTCCGTTATACGTCTGATCTTCAAGTCATTAAGACCATTTTTAAGATTGAAGGTTTTAAGGCCTTTTTCAGAGATAAGGGTAATCCCTTCGCCCCAGGTACCTACCCACAGATTTCCGTTTGAATCTTCTGAGAGGGCGGTAATCCAATTGGATGCCAGCCCATCGCGAATGTCAAATATCCTGAAGGTGTCTTCCGAAAATTCGTATTTGTACAAGCCTCCATGGTATGTGCCGAACCAAAGATTCCCTTTTGAATCTTCATACATTGCGGTAATCAGGAAAAAGGAGGGCATCCCCTCGGGGGAAAAATTTACAAAACTGTTCTCGAGAGGTTTGTAGTATTTTATAAACGCATCCGTAATGAAATATAGGGTCCCATTAGTTGATAGATAAGCCCCAAAAACCCGGTCGCTCAAGCGATCCCCGATGTAATGCTCGTATTTTGATTCTTTAAGGTTCTTAGCGGTTTCGGTAATTTTCACAACTCCCGAAAGCTCGGAGCAAATCCAGAGATTCCCATCAGTGTCGCGCAGTATGCTTGTAATATCGCTTGAAAAAATATCCCCGGGAGCCGAAAAAACCTGAAAGCTCCGGCCATTATAGATGCTGACCCCGCCTCCGCTGTGCCCAAACCATATTAGGTTGTTTTTGTCTTTGAAGATGGTCCTCACACCATTTTCAGCCATTCCGTTTTCGAGGGAGTAGTTTACGAATTCTTTTCCATTGAAACGGCTCACCCCGGCTCGGGTTCCCAACCATAAATAGTCGTTATGGTCTTGTAAAATGTCATAAATGGTTGATTGGGCAAGACCTTCCGCGACACCGTAAGTGTCAAAGTAGTAGTTCTGGGAATATAGGTTTTTCAGGGGGAACAACAAAGCAAGTAAAAAAATTATCCGCCTTGCAGGGCGAATAATTTTTATCGTAGCTTGAAAATATGTGAGGAGCATATTTTATGCTTTTATTTTGACATGAAAAAGAAGGTTCCGTTTTCATCCTGCAAATCTGCAATTCTCCCAAACTGGGGTTTCTGTTGCTTGTCTTTTGTCACTGCGTTGGTTACAGTCTGAACAATACTTTCGATGGGAATGCATGCGTTCCTGTTGTTGGCCAGCACGTTGGCAAAGGTGATGGTAAACTGGCTGTTGTCAACGGCAAGCTCATAGCCGGCAGACGAAAATACCTGGGATGATTTCAGTCGGGTAGCGGTCCAGTCGTCACAGGACTTGATATCGTTGGTTCCGCGCATTGCCTGGTAAAAGCTCGGCCCGGATTCGCAAGCGTCGGTAATAACAAGAGTATGGGTTACTTCTTTTGGGTACGATTTCAGAGAGGCTTTCAGAGCATTGATATTAAAATAGGTAAATTCATCATCCCTTTTCGCATCAACCGGTACCCAATACCCCGTTTCGTTAAAATATTTGCCATGCCCGGCATACCATAACAAAATAGAATTTACTCTGTTGCTTCTGAGTAAATCGCGAAGTTCGATAGCAAAGAACTTTTCCAAATCCTGCTTGGTCATGTTCTTTTTATGGATGAAGTTATGTACACTGTATCTTGAAAGGGCCGTTTTCATAAGGGTGATGTCTTTTCCCGGACCCTCCAGCGAAGCGAAATTCTCGTAGTTGGAGTTCTCAATGAAAACAACCCAGGTTTTTCCCATGGGATTGTTTGCAGCAAGATCAGCAGCCTCTCGGTTAAGGGTATAAGTTTCCTCGGTAACATTCCCGAAAGTATCCTTAACCTTAATGGTAAAACTACTTTTGTTCATAATGTTGATGCTGGCCTGAAATGTAGGATTAAGATCGTCGGGGATATAACTTGCAAGCACACCATCGATGCTGATTGTGGTAATCAGGCTTTCGTCGGCAACAACTCCTTCAATATAAATCGTGGGATCGTTGCTGTCGAGGTGAATAAGGTTGTTATCCGATGCGTAGGGGGCCATAATGCGAATTTCCGGGGGGGAAACCTCGGTTCTCCGGATTGAATATACCGAGGTTTCAACATTGTCGTAAATGTCGGAGACTTCGATTACCAATTGATCGGAGTTGTTGAGGTTTACACTTGTCAGGAACTCGTAACTGTCGTTTTTGAGAACGAACGGAATCGTGAAGTTATTCACGACAACAGATTTCAGATTGCTTTCGTCAACCACTCTGCCTGTTAAGGGTAAAACATTTACCCCTTTCGGTACGTCGAGGGTTTTACCGTCTTTTTCCAATGGCTCGGCAATCAGAACAACAGGCTTGTTGGTTTCCCGATTCAGTTCAAACAGACGGGTTTTTGCTTCAGCCAACAATTCCTGCGCGGTGGCGTCATACTTCGACAACTTGGTGAGCATCTCATAATCCCTGATAGCCGCCTTAAACTCCATGGATTGCTCATAAGAGTAAGCCCTTTTGTAATAGGCTTTTGCGTTTTCGGGCTGAAGCGAAATAACTTTGTTGAAATCTGTAATCGCATTGTTATGCTGTGTGTATTCCTGATAATACTCAGCCCTCTTGAAATACATCTCGGGATCGTCAGGCCTTAGAATGATTATGGTAGATATGTCGCTTATGGCCGATTGATACTGCAACTGGTCGGCATAAAGTTTGCTCCTTACCAAAAACGCCTCAACCGACTTGGGGTCTTGCCTGATCGCCCTGTTTATATAAGAAATAGCAAGGTTGTACTTTTTTTGCTCCCTCTGAAGATCGGCAATCCGGATGGCTGCATCCAGATAACGGTCGTTCTTCTCCAGCGCCTTGAGATACCATTTCTCCGCTTCGTCCCACTTGTTCAACTTCTCGTTCACGTAGGCAAAGTTGAAATAGTTTTCAGCCGATTCCTTATACCTGAGGGCCAGTTTTGCATCGGCCAGTGCCTCATCATACTTCTTCAGGTCGAGCAAAACCAATACTTTTAACTGAATAGCCTCAACATAGGTGTTTTTGATATCAATGGCTTTTCTAAGTCGCTCAAGCGAAGTTTCATTGTCTTTGATTTTGAAATACATAGAAGCCGCATTATAATAATTCACCTCGTCTTTGGGTAGAAAGACAGATGCACGATCGTAGTCTTCGGCTGCTTCTTTGAATCTGGAAAGCTGAGAGCTGCTATAAGCCCTCTGCGTAAAGGCTCTGGTGAGGTCGGGTTCGATTTGGAGCGCCTTCGAGTATTGTTCTATGGCATCTTCAAACTTGTAATTCTTAAGAAACTCGTCTCCAGTTTTTAAAAACTGTTTTGCATTCTGTCCAAAAAGTCCAATACTCAGGAACGACAGAAATAGAGTTAAAAAAACGTTGCGGTTTTTCATTCTGGTTTAGTTTATTTTTTACAGTCTCAAAAAAGCCTGACGCTCTGACAAGGTCTGTACTAGTCAATGCGCCAATAATCTGGCCTCAGGATCGGATTAGTATCTGTTCGTGTTCAGAAAAATCTCTTCCAAACGGCTCAAATATAATGATTAAAAAAGTCAATATAAAACGTATTGAAATAATCACTTACAAGTCTCTGTTGTGATAAATTCTCAGTCCTGATCCCCTGAATTCAAACTTTTCAATGGGCTCAGAATTTATTGCAGGGGCTTTTACGCCTGAAATAAATTTTTTGTTACCTGAAAACACATAAGTTTCATCCCATAACCCGGAAATAATAAAACTCTCGATAAGTTTTGCCCCGCCTTCCACAAAAACACTCAGGATATTCCTTTTATACAATTCCTCAAGAAACACGGGTATATCAAAGTTTTCAGCCGGTAGTCGGATATACTCCCTCTTTCCGGAACTTATTGTTTTTCCTGTTGCGAATATTATTGTAGGGGAGGAATCATCCATGATCTTCAACTCCTCAAAAAGTCTGCCGTTTTTATCGGGAACCACCCTCACGGGATTGATTCCGGGCCATTCCCTTACATTAAGCTCGGGATTGTCGAGCAGCACTGTGTCCGTTCCGGCCATGATGGATATTTCTTCCGACCTCCACTTGTGCACCAGCATCCGGGCGGTGTGATTGGTTATCCACGAGGGAGATGCTTCGCCACATTCATCCCGGTTCCTGTCAATAAATCCGTCCAGGGTTTCTGCCCACTTGAGAATAACGAACGGCCGCTTTTTCTCATGAAAAGTAAAGAATCGGCGGTTCAGAAAACGTGATTCCCTTTCGAGGACTCCGGTAACAACCTCTGCTCCCCCTGATTTTATGATGGTGATACCCTTTCCTGAAACTTCAGGATTTGCATCCTCGCAGCCTATTACAATTCGGGGAATGCCAATATCTTTTATCATTAAGGAGCAAGGTGGGGTCTTACCGTAATGGGCGCAAGGTTCCAGATTTACATACAAGGTCGATTTTTTCAGCAATGAGGGATCGGCTACCGACCGAATGGCAATAACTTCTGCATGCGGCCCCCCATATTCATGGTGATATCCTTCTCCAATGATGCGGTCGTTATAAACCAACACCGAGCCGACCAAAGGGTTTTGACGTGTAAGTCCCAGCCCTTTTCGCGCCAGCTCAAGACATCGTTGCATATAAACCTCGTCGCGTGCTGAAGGAGTCATTACATTTGCTAATTTTGACCAAAATTAATTCTTTTTGAGAGTAAAAGACGCAATACGGCACATTATTGATTCAACCGGAGATATTTATGGCTCGGGGGAGTCGGAAAGCATTGCATTTATCGTGCTTGAATTCGTTGGTTTCCCCCGAAAAAAAATATTTGCAGATGCCGAAGCGGATATCGGAGAAGAAAAGGAAAACTTTATCAGGGAAGTTGCAAAAGAGCTTAACAAAAACCGTCCAATTCAATACATACTCGGGGAGACGGAATTCTATGGAATCAGACTTAAAGTTGACGGGAAAGTGCTTATCCCCCGACAGGAAACCGAGGAATTGGTGCAGCGAATATTACGAGAAACCGTAAAAGAGAACCCGATTATTCTTGACCTGGGCACAGGGAGCGGGTGCATTGCTGTTTCGCTGGCCAAAAATATCACAACGGCAAAAGTATATGCAACGGATATCTCATCGGCTGCCCTGCGAATCGCACGGGAGAATGCTGAGTTAAACAATATTGACCTTACCGCAATCGAAGATGATATTCTGAAAACAAAGCTTCCCGAAAATCTTCGGTTTGACATCATTGTGAGCAATCCGCCTTATGTGCGCAGTTCGGAAAAACAGTTTATGCATGCCAATGTCCTGGACTTTGAGCCTGCGGTTGCCCTGTTTGTGAGCGACAATGACCCTTTGTTGTTCTACCGGGCCATTGCGATGTTCGCTTTCGAAAGGCTTAACGGGGGAGGAAAAGTGTATGTCGAAATAAATGAGAATTTCGGGCCCGAAGTAGCTGAACTAATCAGGGAGGCAGGATTGCATGATGTTTTGATAATTCCTGATATTCATGAAAAAGACCGCTTTGTGAGTGCAACAAAAAAGAAAGTAGTAAATAATACACATTCAACAAAACCATGAAAGCTGCACGCGACATAAGCTTTGAAGAGGCTCTCTCGCGCCTCCAGAACCTTTGCTCGACTCAGGAGAAATGTACGGGCGATTTGCGCGAAAAACTCAGGCAGTGGGAAATCGTCCCTGAGCAAGCGGAGAAAATCATCGCAAGTCTCATTAAGGATAAATTTGTGGACGATCGCCGTTTTGCGGGTTTCTTTGTGCGTGATAAGCAGCGAATTAGCAAGTGGGGGCGGGAAAAAATTCGCTTTGCTTTGGTTAGGAAGAGACTGGCCAAGGATATTGTCGATGAGGCGCTATCCTCTTTGCCTGCTGAAAATTTCGAATCCGCTCTCCGAGAGCTTTTTGCCCGAAAAGCGAAGGAACTGGATAAGTATGAGTCGTATGAGAGAAAAAACCGACTTATACGTTTTGCTCTTCAGAGGGGGTTTGATTACGATTTGGTATTCAGACTCGTTGACGATTATACCAAAGACATTGATTAATGCCATTTTCCATTGACATCCGCGTCGCAAGCTAAATATCCTTTTTTATGCTTAATCCCGTCCTTTTTCTTATTTTTGTAATCCATTAAAATCAATTAGTATGACAACACCCGAGCTTGTTAAGGAACTTTTTGAACGCCAGGATGCGTTAAGGAGGCATCTTTGACATCGATAAAAAACTAATAATTGTAGAAGAAGAGGAACGTAAGACTCAGGCACCCGATTTTTGGAAAGACCCTAAGGCAGCTGAAAATCACCTTAAGGAAATTGCCAAAGTGAAAAGCTGGACGATTTCCTATGCACAGCTTTTGGCCGAACTGGATGACCTTCAGGTTATGGCCGACTTTCTTAAAGAGGGTGAAGCTACACAGGAGGAGGTTGACGCACTTTATGAAAAGGTCCTCGAAAACATTGAAAATCTTGAGTCGCGCAATATGCTCCGCAAGGAGGAAGACATCCTTGGGGCCATTCTGAAAATCAATTCGGGAGCCGGAGGTACCGAGAGTCAGGATTGGGTTCAGATGCTCTACCGGATGTATCTTCGCTGGGGCGAGCGGAACAACTATAAAGTAAAGGAAATCAGTATTCTCGAAGGCGAGGAGGCCGGGATAAAATCCGTTACCCTGGAATTCGAGGGCGATTATGCTTACGGTTACCTCAAAGCTGAGTCGGGAGTTCACCGGCTCGTTCGTATTTCGCCTTTTGACTCCCAGAAGCGCCGCCATACTTCGTTCGCGTCGGTGTTTGTATCCCCTGTGATAGACGACACTATCGAAATTGTTATTAACCCCGGGGAGATCGAATGGGATACCTTCCGTTCCGGTGGCGCTGGCGGACAAAATGTCAACAAAGTGGAAACGGGAGTCAGGGTTCGACATCTTCCTACAGGCATAACAGTCGAAAATACCGAAACCCGCTCCCAACTCCAAAATCGTGAAAACGCCCTGCGTATCCTTAAGTCTCATTTGTATGAGCTTGAGCTGCGGAAAAAAATGGAGGTCCAGGCGGAGATTGAAAGCAAAAAGAAAAAAATCGAATGGGGATCGCAAATCAGGAATTACGTGATGCAGCCCTACAAACTTGTGAAGGATCTCCGCTCAGGACTCGAAACGGGTAACGTGCAGGATGTGCTCGATGGGAATATCAATCCGTTTATTAAAGCGTTTTTGATGGAATACGGGGATAGTTAATTTGAAAATGAGTCAATTTGAAAATGGGATAATGAGGATAATTTGAAAATGTGAAAATTTGAAAATGAGCCAATTTTCAAATTATCTAATCATTGTTGTCCGGCAAAAAATATTAATGATGAACAGATTCTTCACTTCACTTCGTTTCGTTCTGAATGACAGTCAATTATGTGCATTGGCAGGAGTTGGTTGGGGTTGGTTGGCGGCTTCGATGCCAACCAACCCCAACCAACTCCT
>JAIFNN010000194.1 GCA_020047715.1 Bacteroidota bacterium
GGAACAGGTTCGCTACGATGGGCCGATGTTGAAAAAGCACATATCGAAAAAGTTCTCAAATTAAAGAATGGGAATCAGCGACAGGCATGGATAGCACTTGATTATGGCTCTATTAATACTCTTCGAGCGAAAATAAAAGAATACGGAATTTAAGGTATTGATTGGTTTTCAAGATGGGAGAAAAAACAAAGACAGGAATGAAAATTTAAAAGCTGAAAGGCATTTTGCAGGTTTAAAGAGGTTTACCCCACCATCACCCTCTCCGCATTCTCATTTATCTTATTAATAATAGAAATAATCCTCCCAACCTCATCATCCGAAAACACACCAAAAACCCCTTTATCATTAATGTCGGTAAAGGGTGATTCGATAAGCATGGATTTCTCGATTATTCCGTTGACTGTGATGTGATCAATGAGTTTATTGATGAATTTTATCTGGGTTGCTGACATTGGAACCGCACCAAGGAACCCGGAGAATTCCTGTCTGGCTGCAGTGGTTTCCATCCCTACGATCTTCCTGACAAAATAAGAAATCGGATGATTCTGACCATAAGCCTCCTGAAATTTTTCCTTTGTGCCCAGTGCCCCCTGCTCAAAAATCAACCGCTCCAGTTCGTTCAATTCATCGGGGGTAAGAGGTATATTTGCCCTTAACTTTGAGATGGTCAGATGATTGATATGCTCCTTGAGGAAATACTCCACCCTGTTTTTATAGGCTTCCATGTCTTCATAAGGCTTTATCAATTCCCGGCCCACTTCCTCTTCACCCATCTCATCCTCAAAATCGGTGTAAAAAATCTCCCCGACCCGACCCTCAGCAAAAATGGCGAGCTCCCGAAGGTCAATTCTTAATTTCTCCAGTTCTTCAAGTCCAAGGTCCTTAATAAAACCTGGCTCCACAAGTGGCCGGATTACTGCTTCTTTAAGGGCTATTGCTTTAATGTTTTTCTTTTTTAACAAGTCGTTGGCAATTCTTGTCAAATCATCAGTAAGTCCGGCTTCGGAAGGCAGTTTATTGATTCTTGCATGCATCAGATTAACTATCAGCAAATCAAACCTGCGGGCGGCTTCATCCCCTTCAATCGGAGGCAAAAGCTGAGCCAGTGTCTGTTCGATTTCCTCAATATCCTGGGAGCTGAGATTTCTCAGTTTATCTCTTGTTTTATAAGTCAGTAGCTGTTTCATATAGGGTTTCACAATGAAACTATCCTGATCAATTCTGCATATTTCAATCTGTGTGAGGTTTAACAGGGTCTCCCTGAAACCTGAATATTTCTCATAATCCGCATGGTTCGTGTTTGCAATAGTTTGCAACATTCGCAATCGTCTGGTGAAAATCCGCTGACTAATACTTTCGGTAATCCCTGATTCTTTCTTATTAATAAGAGTCTCGAAGAATTCAAAGTTCTGGCACAAATCAAAAATGTAAAAGTTCTTCTTGTCACTTCCTTCTCCAAATAATCCCGGACATAAACGGGTTCCCCTGCCGATCATTTGCCAGAATTTAGAATAGGACCTGACAGGTTTAAAAAATACCAGATTTACAATTTCCGGTATATCAATCCCTGTATCCAGCATATCGACAGAAACCGCTATCTGAGGGAACTTTTTACTTTCCGAAAATTTATCAATAAGATCCTGGGAATAATCTGCATAATTATCAATCACTTCAAGAAAGGCACCTCCATATTCGGGAAACTCCTTATAAAAAAGCTTCTGAATAAATTCAGCATGCTTGTGGTTCTTTGCAAATATTATGGTCTTCCCCAACTTGTCTCCGTCTTCTACCTTTAAGCCATGTTGCAATAGATGGGATATAATTTTCCTTACGGTATCGGCATTGAATAACCAGGCATTTAAAGCACTTGCAGAAATCTCTTCGGGCATATTACCCGACTCCTCATCGTAAAACAATTCTTCGTATTCCGACTTTTCTTCTTCAGCCAAATCATGGTATTTAATCCCTTCCCTGATAAACTTTAGAGGAACACTCATCCCAACAGGTGGCACAAGGTATTTGTCTTTTACAGCCTGTTCCAGCTCATAGTAATAGGTTGGATCGTATTTCGGCAACTCAAAAAGTTTATATGTATCTCTGTCGACCTCATCTTTCGGAGTTGCAGTAAGACCAATAAGCATGGAATCGAAATAATCGAAGATCGCCCTGTACTTCTGATAAACCGAGCGGTGCGCCTCATCAATCAGGATCAGATCGAAATGACCGGGTGTGTAAAAACGCCCATCCTCGTTTCGTGCTGTATCAATAAGGTTAAGTATGGTTGGATAGGTGGAGAAAACGATCCTGCTGTTTTTGTCTTCCTTATTCTTTGTTAGATTAACGGTTGACAAATTTGGAAGGTATTCGTTAAAAGCGTTCTTTGCCTGCTTTACAAGGGCGTTACGATCGGCAAGGAAAAGGACCTTTGATACCCATCCCGCTTTAACAAGAATATCAACCAATGAGATAACAGTGCGTGTTTTCCCTGATCCTGTTGCCATTACCAGCAAAGCTTTTCGATATGAGCCTGAAATACCTGAAGGTTTTTTGCCGGCACAAAAATGTTCGCACACTCTGCGGATAGCCTCTTCCTGGTAATATCTCTCTGAAATGTTCCTGTTTACGGGAATGGTACGGATATCCTGTCGCTCATTCCTTCGGTTTACAGCAAGCTGCAATTCTTCTCTGGAATAAAATCCATATATTTTTCTCGGGGGATAAAAGGAATCATCCCATATTCTTGTTTCAAATCCGTTTGTATAAAAAATAATCGGTCGCTGACCTGTAATTTTTTCAAGACAATCGGCATACAATTCTGCCTGATGCTTGCCTTTTTCCGGACTGTGAATGGTCTTTTTTGCTTCGATCACGGCCAGTGGCAATCCGTTTTCTCCCCAAAGCACGTAATCTACAAACCCTAAACCTGTCTCATTGGGCATTCCTGTTACAGGAAACTCCCTTGTGCATTGACTTTTATGGCCGACATTATTATGGATTTTCCAGCCTGCTTCTGTAATGCTGATATCTATAAGCAGAATGCGGGTTTCTTCTTCGTTGTATGAAATGGGATCAACATCTGATATTGATTTCCTGCGGCTCCGGATCTGTAAGGAAAGCTCTTCGTTTTCCTTTTTTAACTCGCTTATGCTGACTCTGAGAGAAGAAAGTTCCTTTTCCTTCTTTTCCAGATCTTCCATCTGCGATTTCAGAAGGTTTTTATCTTCCCTGAGCTCCCCGGAGGTTAGTGCATTTCCGGAGATCAGTGATGTATTAAACCGCAATTTTTTGAATACAGTTTTACTGTATGATTCAGCAAAATACGCTAAAAAATCGTATAGAATCAGTAATGATTGCTCCGACTGTTTTGTTGATATTTTTTGGCCATGTGCGGCAAGATTGCCTATTTTCCGAACCAGGTGGGTAGAATCACGAATCTGAGCCGGCAGCCGATTACCAAAGCTCCAGTTATTCATCAGGTTTGCCAGGCTGGTATCATAGGGCATTTCCAGATCGGGATCGTTTTCGAACATCCAGTGAATGGCCTTTTCGAGAGAAATTCTGGAGAATAAGGCTGACACTTCCGGTTCTGAAATGGACATGTTTTCAGCCTTTACAGAATATTTGTAAAGATCCTGCCATTCAGCTTCGAGAAACCGAAAGTTTGTGTTCATAAGAGGTTGAGAATATTAAACATGCTTTCTCAAACCTATTACATGTGGTTTTAACATAATACCTGAGTATCTAAAATGGTAAATCATCTATATCCTCATTTTTGTTTTGATTTTTTGATCCTTTTTTTGATTCAGGAATTCCATACCATCCGGATAGTTGGAGAAAGCATCTTTTTTCACCCTCATCAGGAGACCACCATCTGGCCAAAGATAATCGAACCAAAGTACCTGCGGGAATAACATCTGCAGGCGATTGAAATCCTACAAATGCAATGTTTCTCCATAGCTTTTTTCCACTAACTTCTCCGAGACCTTCAATTGTTATTGATTTCTGTATTGGAGGGTAGCTAAATCGAACCTTTCCTTCATAATCATTTCTGGAAAGGTCTTTATCAGGGATCCAAAATCCAACACTATTTGCAGGAATGCCTCCAGATTCAGAAATAAAACCGCTTCCTGAACTGGTCCATTGTATTTTACCGTTAAAAACAATCTCTGTGCTACCCCTCCAAATTTTAACTTTTAGTACTTCTTTTAAATGTTCAACCATTTTATTAATAGAAGAAAAAGTGGATTTGTGATGCATCTGAGATACTAGTATATCCTCAACATGAGGAGGCTTTTTATCCCGTTTTTCCTGAAATATTATTGTATACACATCGCCAATTTTCATAACTGTGTCCACATCCTGATTATAGCCTTGTTCATTCAGCAACCTTACAAACCGTCCATTAGCCAATACTCCTCCAATGCAACACGCATTAGACATCTGGGTTTTTGAAACGATTATTACATCCATTACAAATGTGTTATTTTATATCCGAGGCTTTCAAGTTTGTCGGTAACAATTGATCTGTGGCACGCTTCCGGTTTTTCTTCAACACAAAAAAACGCAACCCTATTTGCTCCGACTTCTTCTAGTTTTTCAATGAAAGCATCAAAATTGAATTTCTTAAGGACTCTGTCCTTATATGCAAGGGTAAATATTTGACCTAATTTATTTCTTTCCCGCTTCAATTCCCCTAATTGTTTATCGGCATCTTTTTGCAATTCTCTGATTTCACTTGTGGGCGCAAGCTCTAACACATGACCATACTTTACATCCATATCCTCAAGTTTTGCTTGAAGTCGATTACTGTTTACAAAAGCATATTGGGATCCTCTGACACCTCTGCGTTGTCGGATATCGCAAAATGTGTCAATTCTATTCTCAGATAATTTATTAAAATATTCCGACTCTGTCGAATTGTACACTCCAATAGTAAAAAACTCCATTTTCTAATATGATTTGCGTGACGTAAAATCTTTCTTTTCCCCAAATAAATCTAAGATTCCTTTTCCTTTGGTTAATTCAGCCATAACCATTTCCTGTGATTTAATTTTATCTACTGAAATAATATGCTTTAATGAAATATCTTTAAGCAATAATTCCTGTCCTATTAATTTGCAACGGTGGCATTCCTCAGGATTTGATTCACTGCACATTATGGCAAGATTTAACTTCTTGTCGTTGGCTGTAGTTAATCTTTTCAACCCTTCCTTGAAAAAATCCTTTTCTTTGATCCTATCGTAAACTACCTTGCCATTAAAATCGTAACAAGTTCTATCCTCTGGTAATCCACCTAATAAGTCACCCACATAAACGTAAGTAATTCCTTGTTTAGTTATTTCATTCCTGAGCTCTGCCTGATTGAATTGAGGATTCCACTTTGAATACGGTTTGGACCTTATATCAAGCAAATAGAGAATATTGAAAGATTTTAGTTCCTCAATAAAGTCTTCAATTTTTTTATTGCCGTGACCAATCGAATATATCGTTGATTCTTTCATTATCTAAAACTTCTATCTGTTGAACTGTCTTTTTCAAATTTACATTATCTCATTTGATTAACAAATACTTCAATGGATAAAACTGTTTACTTGTTCAAATTGCAGTATCGGTCAGGTATTTTTCCTCAAACTTTTGCAACCAATTTTTGGTCCACTCATCATTTGCTAGGGGTTTAAGAACCTGAAAGAAATCCTTGTTCAATTGAAGACTTTTAAAGACTGAGTTGCCTTCAGGTGTAAGGACTTTTCTGATTTCAGATTCTACATTGGAGGATTTTTCGTTCCATAAAAATGTGTTCTCAGCCGGAGCAAGAACCCAAAATGAAAATTCATCCAGATTCCTTTGTTTGGCAACCTGTTCGGCCAGCAAAAGGTTTCTCCATAGCTGCTGACCGGAAAACCTGAATGGACAGCCTGCGCTGCCTGCTATTGCGTTAATGTCGAATACCTGTGAGTCTCTGGTCAGTTGCCAGTTTTTGTATTTCAGGTATCCGCATTCAAACCTTCCCTTATTCTCACTTAGATTAGGGGAAATTAAATCTTCATAAAAGCCGCCGTTAAGGCATCTGTGTCGTAATTTCTTTGCTTTAGCATCATCCCTGAAGGAACCGCAAACTGAAAATTCACTTTCAATGTATTTAAATTCTATTAAAATAATCCCTTTTGTTGCACCTGCTGTGTAAAATATGGCAACATCAGCATCAGTGCCTCCATTGGCAGATTGATCGCCTATACTTTCATCTCCATAAATTCCGTTAGTCTGAGGAGTAAATTCAATTACAATTTCATTTACAATAGCTGGTTTACCAAGTAACCCGGAAAATAAGCTACTTGAAAGAGATAAGTTTTTTTGTAATGGAGCAAAGAGGTTAAAACAGCATGGTTGAGATGCAACCGTATTTGAAAAAACCCGGTTTTTATCTCCGGCCTTATGATCACTAAATCTTCGTTCTACTTCCAAAAGGATTTCCGGTTCATTGAGGAAATTATGAAGCCTGTCTTTTTCAGTAATCAGATGAAAATAATGGTTCCCTGATTTTTTTGAAATTCCAAACGACTTAATTCCTTTTCTTTTGTTGAATTCAGACATAAAGGCATAGCGGTTATTCTGCCAGGCATTTCCTGATTGATACATACTAACTGAGTTCATAAACTTGCAGATTTGAAAAATTCGCGACTGGAAGGCAGCACCTCTGCACGCATCAAAGCAACCAGCTGAAATCTCCTGTCCGGATCGCCGTATTCACTGAAGGTATCCGCAAAAACCTCTGCAAGAAGATTGCTCATATCCTCATAGAGTGTTTCGGGCTGCTCGAAATACTTTTTGTATTGCTTTGCGAGGTTTCGGATGTATTCGATTTGGGCTTCCATTGGCTTTAATTTCTATTAATTGGCTTAACTGACAAAAACATAATATTATAATTCACCTTTAAATGCTTTCTGTAATAAACTCTGAAATAAAATCTCACATTTATCAAGGCTATTTTGAGATAGTCTTTTCTGCAGTTCAATATTTTCAATTATCTCAGCAAATTTTTTTTGGAATTTTATTGGTGGGATTATTGTTGAGAGATTTAAAACCTTTTCTTTTGAAATGTTTTTCATTGAACCGCTCGTACCAGATGATATCTTGCTAATTTCAGATCGAAATGATTTTGTATTAATTGAATACCAAATAAATATGGAATCCGTTGGTATTAATTCGTTAAAAACGAACTTCCAAATTCTATCGGGTAAAGCTAAGCCCTTAACTTCCTCGAAAACGTAAGTGGACGCTCCAACTAATTCAGTAGTATTCATTCTGGACATTAATATATCCCCTTTTTTTATAAGGTGATTGTGAGGCGGAATATATTTTGTTGGTAAAGATTTATATTCATTTTTTTTAAAGCTTCCCCATGACACAGAACTGGTTTTTAAAACTTTATAATCTCCTGAATTTAAATCCTCAACAGATGCAAAACTCTTCCCTGTGTCTAGCTTTTTGATGATTTTAGATAGCTTATATTTCTCCCATTCTTTTTCATTTTTCACCGGATCCCCAAACATCTCATAAAACACAGATTGCGCCAGCTCGTTGTATTTTTCGAGTATCTGGCGGTTTTTGCGGCGGATGCTGTCGGCATGGTCGAGGATGTTGGCGATACGGCGTTGTTCGGGGAGTGGAGGGAGGGGGATTGATATTTCTTTCAAAAATTTATAATGCCTGCTATATCCTACATTAGGTAAACTTATCGTTCCTAAATAGTAATATAAAAACTTAGAATCTAAACCTGCAAAAGGTTGAAGTACTTTAACACCGTCAGCCCCCAAACAAAAATCAAAATCAACAAACTTAAGAGACTTTGTATGATCACCAAATACTACCACATCTTTCGCCCTTCTGACAATAACATTTATGTTTGAATATCCCCCAATTAATGAATCTCCTTGATCAATAATTGGATATATACCATAGGGCAAATACTCTGAACTCTGGAATTTTTTATTACCTCCAGTAATGTCTTGAACTATGTCATTGAATTTTACCATTTCCCAAGTCATATCAACAAGGATTTTAATTGTTTCAATAAATCAGCACATTCCTTTCCCGGTAAGCGCACTTTTAGTTTATTTAGCTGTTCCATTTGTCTATTTCCTGTTTTATAAAATCCTCCAATGCTTCCTTTCTGGGAAGCTCCAGCAGGTATTTTGAAACAAATAATTGGTTGTCCATGCCTGCTGTTGCAAATTCAACCAAAGCACTGTTTTTATTGGTTACCAGCAAAATGCCCACTGCGGGGTTATCATCCGGACGCATCACTTGTGCTTTGTAATAGTTAACATAAGTATTCAGTTGCCCAATGTTGTGGTGGTTAAAATCTTCTACCTTTAATTCAAGGAGTACATGGCATTTGAGTATGCGGTGGTAAAAAACGAGGTCTATAAAAAAGTATTCATCGCCAATAAGTATTTTCTTTTGTCGGGCTTCGAGACAAAAACCATGTCCCATTTCCATCATAAACTCTTGTAAATGGTCGAGCAGCGCGCTTTCCAAATCACTCTCCTCTACAGCATCTTTGGTTTTTAACCCTAAAAATTCAAAAGCATACACTGATTTTACAATAGCTGTAGGACTAATGGTTTCTGCTTTTTGTTGTGTTATCTCGCTAAGCAGTCCGGGCTTGGCACTCATAGCGCTGCGTTCATAATAAAGACTGTTGATCTGGCGTTTCAGCTCGCGCACACTCCAGCTTCCTTTAATACATTCCAGTTCGTAATAGTTACGTTTCAGATTATTATCTATCCGAATGAGTTGTTCAATATGAGTGTACGACAATAAATTTATAATAATCTCTCCTTTTAATTGAAATTCAGCCAGTTGAAATTCGGAGGTCAGTGACCCCAAAATAAGTAATTGCTTATCGCCACTTTCCTCTTTATCCGATTCGGTGGTCAATGACCTCCGAATTGGGAAATTTTGCAACTGGCCTGCAATTAATGGTTGTATTTGAGGATAATACAGATAAAACAGCCTGAAATTCCTGAAGGTACGTTCGTCCAATCCTTTGATGGAAGCACAATGTTCGGCTAGTTTAGTTAATAGTTTTTCACCGTATTTGGCTTTGTCTTCGCCCTTTTGCTCAAACTCCACAATATAATAACCAATCAACCAGTTTCGCAGGGTCAATGATACATTTACTGCTTTAGACGCTTGTTGCTGGAAGTGTTTATGGGTTTGCTCAATGGTAGCTACTAAAATTTCGAATCTCATGACAGCATCGATTTTAATTGCTTTAATAAATCAGTACGTTCCTTATCAAGTGTTTCAATTTGAGCGATGATAATCGTTGGTTTCTCGTATGTTTTTTCTTCATACACCACTTCTTTGTAGCGGTTAAGGCTAAGGTCGTAGTTGTTGTCTTGAATTTCCTTTACAGGAACCATAAAGCTTTTATCGGTTCGTTTGCGTTTGCTTTCGTCCTTCAGGTTGCGGAAACGGTTTATAATATCAGTTGTATCGGATGCTTCAATGGGCTGGCGTTTGTCGTCTAAGGAGAATCCATCTGCCTGCATATCATAAAACCAGACATTTGAAGTACCACCCTTTCCTGTCTTTGTGAAAAGTAATATAGCTGTGGAAACACCTGCATAAGGGCGGAAAACACCTGCCGGCATTGAAATCACCCCTTCAAGCTGATGGTTATCAATAATCTCCTGCCTTAGTGCTTTATGCGCATTGGAAGAGCCAAACAAAACCCCGTCGGGCACAATAACAGCACATCGTCCGCCAACCTTCAACGATCGAAGCATAAGGGCCAGGAAAAGCAATTCCGTCTTTTTGGTTTTTACAATTTTAAGTAGTCCGCTTTCCACACTCTCATAATCCAGAGAGCCTTTGAAGGGCGGATTTGCCAGAACCAGACTGTATTTTTCTTTCATCCCTGCATTGGATTCGGAGAGGGAATCCTTATCGTCGAGATTGGGGTTTTCGATCCCGTGGAGCACCATATTCATGGTTCCGATGCGGATCATGGTGGCATCGAACTCATTCCCGTTAAACATTTTTGTGTTGTAATGCTCGCGGAAGGATTGCTTGTGGAACAGATCGGGTTTGTGCTCCCTGAAATATTCACTTACCGCCACCAGAAATCCGCAGGTTCCGGCAGCCGGGTCGCACACGATATCGTCTTCCTTCGGTTCCATAAGCTCCACCATCATTTTTATGATATGCCGCGGAGTGCGGAACTGTCCGTTTTGTCCTGCAGAGGCTATTTTCGAGAGAAGGTATTCGTAGAGGTCTCCTTTGGTGTCGAGATCGTCCATGGGAATTTCGGAAATCATGGTAACCACCTTATCCAGAAGGTTAGGAGTGGGTATCATAAAAGTTGCCCCCTTCAGGTATTTCGAGTAGGAAGAGCCATTTTCGCCAGCCAGGTTTTTCATCAGGGCAAAGGCGCCGTCTTCCCGGGTAAATACCTTATACATTTTTTCCGGGTCGAAATTCTTAAACCGGCTCCATCTCAGATCCTGCTGTTCCGGACTGAAATATTTCTTTCCTGCAGCTCCTCCCAGCATATTGGTTTTAAGTTCCTCGCGGGTTTCGAGTTCATCAAGACGTTTTATAAAGAGCAGGTAGGTAATTTGTTCGATAACGGTAAGGGGATTGGCGATACCGCCGGTCCAGAAGGCTTCCCATACTTTGTCTATTCGGGAGCGGAGTTCGGATGTGAGCATAGTTTATTTTAATTTTGGTGATCGATTACCTTACTCATTTTTTGTTCAATAAATTTAACCATTCCATCGAAATATCTATTATTGCCCTTACGAAGAATATCATTGACGGTAAACCTTTCTCTCTCAATGGCAATCCGATCATATATTGAAATTCGCAGCAAAGGAATTCTTTGAATAGATTGCAAACACATCCCGAAGGTAATCATAAAAATCTCTCCTTTTCTATCTTGGATAGCTATAGTTACTAATTATTCGCTCCTATGAGCTTGGAAAATTCTCATGAAATATTTTAAAATTCGATTCGATTTCCACTATATACATAAATTATTTTTGGATACTCACAATACAAATGAATTACTCCGGAATCAAACAATTTGAAACGGAGATCCAGCAAATTTCCTTCTTTGTTTACAGCATTAAAACTGTAGTTTTCAAATCCATCTCCATCTTCATCAACTCCTTCGGTAACAGCCAATACTTTTAAAATCTTAAACTTGTCGTTAGCATCATTGCTGATAGTAATAAAGTAAGCCTTGGAATCCAGTTTAATAATTACGGAAGATAAGGCAGTCCATTCACTCCAGTCAGACCAAGTCTGCGAATCAGGTTCATAAAGCATTACAGAATACGCTTCCGCCTTAATTGTCAAGAGCGAATCCTTTTGTGCAAACAATGCGGATGAAAGGAATAGCATTGCGGCGAAAAATATTTTCTTCATTTTTCTGATAGCTAAAAAGTTGTTTTTATGAAAACTTCCGGCTCTGATCAGGCAAGCAAGGCATAAGGATTATAGCACTCGCTGGAGTTTCTGTTCAATAAATTCAACTAGTGCATCCGAATATTCTTCACCACAGCCGAGCAAAACATCATTTACAGATTTTTCCAGTCCCCCCGGGTTTACCTTGTCATACACAGAAATCCGTATCAGCGGTATTCTGTTAATAATAGCATAAACATCCCGAAGGTAGTCATAAAAAGCTCTTTGCCTCCACCTTGGTGAACCTATGGACTCCATTTTCCCTATAACCCCGGGAGCACCAAACAGAATCTCACTGGAGGTGCTGGTCCAATATTTTCCCCAGACCATCTTCTTCAGGCAGATATCTTCATAATCTAGACAATACCGGCTATACTCCATAACATCGAATCCCTTTACCACATGATAAACAAAGGAGTTGAGAGTTATGGCGCGATAGCGGTTGAAATGCTGTGATTCATCCAGTTCAACAATGAAATTTCCAAGGCTCACATCCCAGTTTCCAAAGCTTAGAGGCGGTCGTTCCAGAATTCCCCCAAGCCGCTTGTAGGTTCGGGTTACCTCGCCCTTCAGTCCGGCGATATCCAAATCATACCATGTGAGCGAATTGGGATAAGCCCCACCATTTCCATATTCCCTGGTAAGTATTGCTGTTAGTTGTTCCTGGCGTTTGCGCATAATATTTGTGTGTAAGTGAATAGGGTTAATTACAGATCGATAAAAAGTCATTTAAAGAAAAAACGCTGTCCTCGAATTTCATGGCAAAAAGATTCCGACTCCAGTCGTCCTCGAAAATCACTATACTGATTGTGAAGACATTCCCCTTGTTAAGGGTCATTAGAAGGCAGGATTCGCCGCTCGATATATGGTAATCGAGCATGTTTTTCGCCTCTTCCTCATCAAGGGTTTCCCGGTCACCAAAAGAATTAAAAATTCTCTTGATGCGGAAGTTTTCCATTTCAGCCTGGGTAAGTGTGGTTTCCCGTGCTCTGATTGTCCTGAAGTTTTTCTCAAATAGATTCATGATAAGGTTATTTTAGCGTTGAACTAAATGTCATTCTTCAGCTTGTCTTTTAACAGCATAATTGCCTGCGGTAAGCTGGTTTTGGTGACCACCTGAAGCTGCGTCACACGCATCTCATCGCACCATTTTTTCCAGACATAAGTGAGCATATCAGCCTCATATTGAAAATCATATTTCGGATTAAGTTCGGATACAATAACCTTCAGATTATTGAAATCCTTTTTTACCGGCAGAAGTCCCATATCGTTCTCTTCAAGAATTTCCCTCCAGGAAACATTATTTCTTGCGTCTGACAGAAAACTTGTTGTCGGAAACCTTTTGCCAACCGGTAACTGCCTGCAATAGTCTTCAAAATCAAAATAGCCATCCGTAATAACTACCAGGTAGTTTTCATATTTGTCTTCTGCCAGATATTGCAGTTTCTCATTAAAGAATTGCCATATTCCCGCACCCGGGTAATCGTTGGTTTTTTCTCCCAGGTGAGCCAGGGTGTAGAGTTCCTTCAGTTTTACCGGGAGCTTGTTGCCAAATTCCACCAAAGAATCGATTTTGGCGCCCGAATTCATCGATTCCATGTCGATAAAAAGACCATTTTCCAATTCCTCTGAATTGTACTTTGCTCCTTTTTGCGGTGCAATTATTACCTGGAATTTGTCGTGAGAGTTAATTACAAGGTTTTTCCTAACCTGTTTGTTATACTCCTCAAAAACAGTCCCGATGATTTCAATATCCCGGTTTGCCTGACCCTGACAAAGGAGCCGATCGGAAAGGTCGAGTAAAACCATGTAGTTTATTGGCTTGCGCACGCTGGCCTCAGGCTTTTCTGTCACGGGTGAGCAGGATAAACTCGCCAGGGCAATCGCAGTAAACAAAAACATTATTTTTCCCATAGTATTGTAATTAAGCGGTTAGTGAATGGTTAAAATATTCAGATTTAAAACGGATGTAAATATCCTCGCACTCCTGTTTTTTGTGAAAATCGGACCTCATTCCGTTCAGGTAAGAGAGCCAGCCATTATAGAAATCATCTATGTTTTTCTCCAGGTTGACAAGGCTGTAATGGACGTTCGATTTGCTTGCTTCCAGAGATTCTATGGTTTGCTCAAGAGCGGAAACTGAATGTTGGCATTCTATTCTGGAAGTATTGGCGTTCCCTTTGGCGACATACAGCTGCTTCAGGTTTTTCTCGATCCCCTGAATCTCCTCTTCTGCTTTTCTTTCCGGATTAATGGCTTCAAATTCACCGGCAAGCATATGCAGAATCAGACTCCAGCCCATGCTGGTAAAGAAGCCGAAGAATAGTACCAGGTAGAACACAAAGCTTTTATAAAATATCCAGCTTCCATCGCTAAGACCCATAAGCTTGCTGAGGGTATGGTTGTTGTTTTCGATGCAATAGGCCAACATACCATCTGCTACAAGAACAAAGAACACAACCATGCCAACAACGGGCCATTTCACATAACGGTTCCTGAGCTCCAGCGAAAAATGAAGTATTAATGCGAAAATGAAGAATATCACCGGTGCGAACCAATGCAGGTTAAACTCTTTGAACGCAGCAACACTAAAGACGTTATTGAGCAACTGCCCAATGTTGTCGTTGTTTGCATTGGCCACTTCGCCTGCGATGTTCCGGAACAAAGCGGAGTGAATTGCCGATACATAGAAAAGATAGAGGTACACAAACCCGGCAATAAAGAAAACCCAGATTAGGGTCAGATTAAAGCGGTTCCGACTATATTTGCCGGTTATCGCACACTTTTTCAAGGACTCGATCTTTAGCTTCTGCGCTGCAATATCGGTTTCAATAGCAGGCAGCTCGACCTTGTCTATTTTGTCGATTGCAACTTTGTGTCCGTTTATTTCGGTCTTGCGATCATTGATCTTTTTGTCGATCGACTCGAGTATTTCTTTCTGTTTCTGCTCGTTGTTGTTCTCATCAACAATTTGTCCGCTCTTTATTAATTGAAAAGAGTTGTTAAGCGCGAGCGGGTCGCCGTTATTCCTTCCGGCCCGGGTGTATCCCAGGTCGTTCATATTGCCCTTTTCAACCTCCACGAAGGGCTTAACAGGAAAAGCGCCAGGATTCTCGTTTTTATTTTCGCTGTTGTTTTTCCGGTTGAAGAACTTTTCGATGATGTCTGCCATATTCTTTTTGTATTAGGTTTTTCCGACATCCAGGGCATTGCAAATAGTTCACCAAATCGTAATTCACTGATTATCAAAATAGGATAGCTTTTACATATATCATTATATGAAATGTAAAATCATAATATGATACATTACTGAAATATGTATTGAAATGATGAAGCCTGTATACAATTAATTTTTGCCTATAGTACATCCGACCATCGGAATCTCATGAATGATTGCTTTTCCGCTAATTGAGAGGAATAGCCGAGGGTTAAAATCCCGGATGTTATTCCGCAGATTGGGTATACAACTCTATAATAAGGAGGAGACTTAAGGTAATTTTTTTATGTGGCATCCGGTTTGGAATATGCCCGGCATATCCAAAATAACTTCCATGAAACAAATTACACTTCAACAGGATCCCAATCAGGCCTATACCTGGAACACCGAATTTTCAGGTCATTCGCTTCAGAGATCGCAACAGAGAGGCATTGACAGGAATCTGATTTACCTGGCAATGGATTACAGCATGACCTTTTTTAAACAGGTTCTGATTTTTTATGCGGTGGTTGAAAGGCTTCTGCCGGAAGATATGGATCACCATTTAAGGGGGAAGTTGAGTAACCTGGTAGTGGTGATTTCCCCGGAATCGAATGAGGTGGTGACTTGTTACAAGTCGGAAAATGGGGTACATAAGATCAAGCTCGTTAAATGCCAATTTCCAAAAACCTCATGAAATTATGCAAACCTTCACCATTCCAGACCTGATTGACAAATTTGCCGAATTCTACATACTTTGCCCGGATAAGGGGAATTGGCATGAAGAAATATTAAAAGGTAATGATCCAAGGTATTTTCGATTTCTGCATATTGATGCCTTGCGCAAAGCCTTTGGACTTGTTTCTTTTAGAAGCCTTTCGGGATTCCCAAAAGAGGATCTTTCGGAAGAGGACATAAAAATCAGGTCTGATTTTTTAATTGGAAAAGTGATGAAATATGGATCCTTATCCCTCGAATTTCTTGAGAGTCATGACCTGAGCAATATTTTATTCGCTTACGATATGCTACTTCGTGTCCGGATTGATCTTCAAACATTCATGGATGGACCTTATTACATAGATTATCCTCCAATAAAGGAAAATTTGAATGCTTTTTTGGATGAGTAAAAAGCAAGTTTATTCAACTTAAAAAATGAACTTAACGAGATTCTAAGTTTTATGATATCACCAGAACCTTTATCTGTTAATATTGAAACCTTGGTTAAGGATTATAATTATCCTGTCGTAGATCTGAGAGAAATTGATCTTGAGAATATTTAGGGTTTGCTGAGAAATCTGCCTTAATAATAAATATAGCCGTAAACGTAATCAAATCAGTCATTTACCTGAATATATGCCTCTGAAGCCCAATGAAAAAGG
>JAIFNN010000170.1 GCA_020047715.1 Bacteroidota bacterium
TGCTTGGCGCTTTTTATCCGGATCTGTCGGTCCGGAACGAGCAATTCGCCTATTCATCGTACGGTTTGAAAGGCTATGATATTGCCGTTAACACAATCAGCTCGGTTCCCTGGGAAGAGTTTACGGTGCCGGACTCCATCAGTGAACAGCTTTTTGCCAGGGTGAATTTAAATTCTGACACCTTAGACCTGAACCCTACCGGGAAGGTGTCTATCATTTACCCTGAAAAGCCCTACAGCAAATTCTCACATCTGATTAAACTCCACAGTTGGGCCCCTTATTGGTTCGATTACACGGATCCTAATATCGACGATCCTCAGATAAGCACCGGCCTCACTCTTTTGTCGCAGAATGAGTTGAGCACCGCTTTTGCCAGTCTTGGCTATGAGCGAGCCTATGGGGAGAATTTTTTACATACCCGGTTTACCTACAAAGGCTTTGTTCCGGTTTTCGACTTCACCACAAGCTATGGGGGATCCTCTTCAGTGGCAAGGGTAAGTGATGTTGCAGACCCTATCAAGGCTCCTGGTTTGAACTCGACGCTTTCTAGCTATGTGCCCTTGACTTTTTCCTCGGGAAAGGTTTTGTCGGGTATGCAGCCTTCCTTGCAGTTTACGTATAACTCAACCTTCTTCTACAATACCGAAGCAGGTGCATATAAACAAGGGGTCGGATTTTTCGTGCCACGGCTTTATCTCTATTCCTATCTGCGGACCTCTGCAAGGGATCTTCAGCCCCGGCTTGGATTTACCCTCGACGGAAAGCTTTCCACAGCTCCCCTGCACACTGAATTGTACGGAAACATAAAGTCGCTGCGGCTAAATCTTTATCTCCCCGGGATAATCAGGAATCAGGGACTTCGGCTGAGGGGCGAATGGCAAAACCAGGATGTATCGACATAAGTCGCTACTCGGCTGATTACGCTTTCCCGATTGTGTATCCCGACCTGTCGCTTGGCTCCCTGCTTTACCTTAAGAGGATACGCGGAAACCTATATGTTGACTATATGGAAGGGGTTGAGAGATACATTACCGAAACCCGCACTACGCGGCCTGAATATTTTTTAAGCCAGGGAGTGGAGTTATTGGCCGATTACCACCTGTTTCGCTTCATTGTTGAATTCACCTCCGGCGCACGAATTTCGTATTTGCCCCAGGAAAAAAGCTTTGGGGTGCAGATGCTATTTACGTTTAACATTGATAAATTTTAATAGTTCTGAATAATTTTGTGGTTAACAATTCGTATTAACTTTGAACAAAAGAAAATCAATTGAACCCAACCGAGAAAATATTTAAGAGTTTAGACGATACCTTGTCATTTTCGTTTCCGCGCTTCTTTAAAAAAAATATAAGGGGAATACTCGGTACCCTTATGTTTCACATGTTTTTGCTTATTGTTTTTCTTTTGGTAAAGATCCAGAGTTTCAAGGAAGATGTAAAGGTTGAGTTAAGCATCGATTATTCCGAATATGTCGAAGAAGTACCTATAGTGCAGCCGCCGCTTTCGCAAGCTGAGCAAGCCTACCTTGACAGGATTCTGGCGCAGGCGGGTAATTTGAGCAATCGTGCCAGCAACATCGCTGAAAAACTCGACAAGGAACTGAGCACAGAGAACTTTGTTGATGATTACCTGAAGCAGATGAATGAGGAGAGGAGCGAGGATTGGCGCAGTCAGCAGGAAGAGATCAAAAAGCGCATGCTGGAGCCCGATTATGTGCCACCTGTTTTCGATGAGAAGCGTGAGATCGAGATGGACGATTACTCAGGGCCCAGCAATATTAACTACGAATTTTTGGAACCTCCGGTAAACAGGTTCAAAGCTTACCTGCCGGTGCCTGTGTACAAGTGTCAGGGAGAGGGAACCGTTGTTGTATCCATTACTGTTGACCAAGCCGGCAGGGTGGTTTCAGCAAATCCATCCCTTTCAAGGGATTATGCCGACAAGGATTGCCTGCTTGAAACAGCCAGGAACTATGCTCTGAACACCCGGTTCGAGGGAAATATGGCTGCTCCAAAATTTCATAAGGCCAGAATCATTTATACCTTTATCTCTCAGTAACGCCTCAGTTATTTACCAGCTTGTTGGCATACAAAGCAATCTCCATGGGATTCTGGTCGTTCATGCAGCGGAAGTGTTTCTTCGGACAGGCTTCATGTCCGATTTTTGAGCAGGGCCTGCATTTCAGACCCAAAACTTCGAAGTTTCTGCTGTCGGGATGGGGCATGTAAGGGTACATTCCAAACCCGGGGATTGTGTTTCCCCAAATGGAAATAATCTTTTTCCTGAATGCGGCCGCAATGTGCATCAATCCGGTATCGTGGGTTATCACCAGGGCCGCGTTTTTTACCAGCAAGGCAGATTGGTCAAGGCTGAGTTTGCCGGAAGTGTCCCATACCTGTTTGTTTCGGGTAATTTTTTTCAGTATGGATTCGGCAAGTTGCACGTCGCCTTTGCCACCGGAAATAACCACAGGGAAATTCACATTATCGCAGATCCCGGCCAGCATTTCGGCACCGGCTTTTTTTGTCTCGTGTTGCGCTCCGATTGCCAAAAGTATATATCTCTCCGGAATTTCTTCCAAAACAGCATGAGCAGGTTGTAATGCCTCTTCGGGGAGAAAATAATCCAAACCTTTATGGTCGTTTATCACATCGAACAGCTCTACGGTTTTGAGATACCTGTCAACGATATGAATATCGGGCAATCGGTTGATTTTGAAGTTTACCAGAAGCCACTTCTGGAAATTCAGTTTGTCGAATGAAAAGGACAGCTTCCGGAGTTTATTTTTTATCCTGAGCGTCCGAAGGTTATGGTGAAGATCGATGATGTAATCAAACTCTTCTTCCTTGAGCTGTTTCAGTAGCTCGCCCATGTTGTTGTTATAGGTCCAGAGCTTGTCAACATAGGGGTTTGGGGCAAGGATTCCCGCGTATTGTTCTTTTGTTAGGTAATGGATCTGGGCCCCTTGGACCTGTTGTTTGAGGCAGCGGATCACCGGGGTGGTGAGAACAATGTCTCCTATGGATGAGAGGCGTATAATCAGAAATTTGACCACATTAATGGGATTAAGCTATTGGAGGGATCGGAAAAACAGCAGGAGCGAAAGCCAATACTCGTCACGGCTGGGATTTTCTTTAAGCAGAGCCGATGTTCCTCTGAGTCCTTCTCCCCGAGTGGGTTTAAACAGTATTCTGTCGTGTCCGGGAAAACCTTCAATTTCGGACAAATAAACGAATTCAGCGGCTGTGCCGGCCACAAAAAGCGGTTTGGGATAATTGGCAAGAATATTTTTCAGTTCGGATTCCGGAGCGAAATATTCACCCGGACTAAAAGCGACAACCGCTTTAACATGCTCGTTGTCGCGACCTACAATTGCGGCGAGGCTCGCAGAGCTGGCACTGCCGAAGAGGCTGACTTTTTTCCCGCTGAATTCAAACAGGAAGTCGATTGCCGCTTCCATATCCTTGGCTGCATCCAAAAGGCCGAGCGGATAACTGCCCTCTTTTGCCCGTGCTGCGGTTTCGTTTTTCGCAAAACCCAGGTTGTCGCCCGACCGCAAATCAACCGCCAGGCAATTGTAATTCATCTTTATAAAGCGGGAGGCAATGCTGTCGAACTCGCCTTTGCTGGAGAGTTCCTGATGAAACAAAATTATATACGGGTTGGACTTTTTGGAATGGAAAAGATTTGCGGTCACTGTTAAGCCGTCGGAGGCATCGAAACTCACCTCACTTTTGCGGATGAGCTGCCCGTTAAGCAACTCCGGCAAAAATATGGCAAACAGGCTAATAGCGAAAAAAATGCCGTATCCTGCTCCTGGGGTTTTATTCCTGGACAGACTCTGCAAGCAATATGATTTTGTTTTCTTTGGCTTCAATTACTCCTCCCCCGATATTAAAAAAAGATTGTATACCCTCAGGATTAAGGATTCGCACGCTGCCTTTTTCCAAAGTCGAAATGATAGGAGCGTGATTGTTAAGAATCTCGAACGAGCCTTTTGAGCCGGGAACCTTCACAAGCTTAACCTCTCCTGCAAACAGTTTCTTTTCGGGTGTGATTATTTCCAGGTACATTATTGTAATTAGTTGGGGAGAGCAGGCAATTTTAAAATGTCGAACAAACGCCTCACCCTCCTTGTTAAAATTAAAGCCTGAGCTTAGTTGGAATCACTGATCATTTTTTCGCCGCGCTTAATGGCTTCTTCGATGGTTCCAACCAGGTTGAATGCTGCTTCGGGATATTTGTCCACTTCGCCATCCATAATCATGTTAAAACCTTTGATGGTATCTTCGATAGAAACCAGCACGCCGGGAATACCTGTGAACTGCTCGGCCACGTGGAAAGGCTGGGAGAGGAATCTCTGAACCCTTCTCGCACGGTGAACAACCAGTTTGTCGTCTTCCGACAACTCGTCCATCCCAAGAATTGCGATAATATCCTGCAACTCATTGTACCGCTGCAGCAGCTCTTTTACCCTCTGAGCGGTGTTATAATGTTCATGGCCTACAATCTCGGGGGAGAGGATTCTGGAAGTCGAATCGAGCGGGTTTACCGCAGGATAAATTCCAAGTGCAGATATTTTTCGGTCGAGTACTGTAGTTGCATCAAGGTGGGCAAATGTTGTTGCCGGTGCCGGATCGGTTAAATCGTCAGCAGGCACATAAATAGCCTGAACGGAGGTGATGGATCCCCTCTTGGTTGAGGTAATCCTTTCCTGCATTAAACCCATCTCGGTTGCAAGTGTGGGCTGATAACCCACTGCGGAAGGCATACGGCCTAAAAGTGCCGAAACCTCTGAACCTGCCTGGGTGAAGCGGAAAATGTTGTCCACGAAAAACAGAATGTCCCTTCCACCGGATTTCTCGTCTCCGTCGCGGAAAGCTTCGGCAACGGTTAATCCGCTCAAGGCAACGGTTGCACGCGACCCGGGAGGTTCGTTCATCTGTCCGAAAACCAATGTGGCCTGTGAGGTCTTGAGTAATTCGCGATCAATAAGATCCAAATCCCAGCCTCCTGCTTCCATGCTCTTTGTAAAAGCTTCACCATATTTTATAACTCCCGACTCGATCATCTCCCTAAGAAGGTCGTTGCCTTCCCTGGTTCTCTCACCCACACCGGCGAAAACCGACAAGCCTGAATAACGTTTTGCAATATTGTTGATCAGCTCCATGATGATAACGGTTTTTCCTACACCCGCACCACCAAACAAACCGATTTTTCCACCCTTGGCATAAGGCTCCAAAAGGTCAATAACCTTTATCCCGGTAAAAAGAACCTCCGACTCTGTGGATAAATCCTCAAGTTTCGGAGCTGTATTGTGAATGGAGTAAGCACCTTCGGCAGTAATGCTGCCAATTCCGTCGATGGCTTGGCCTACAACGTTAAGTAGCCTCCCTTTTACAAGGTCGCCTACGGGCATTTTGATCGACGATCCGGTAACACGAGCCGGCATCCCTCTTTGCAAACCGTCTGTTGAATCCATCGCGATGGTTCGAACGGTGTTTTCACCAATATGTTGTTGAATTTCAACAATCAGGATGGTTCCATCGGGTCTGTCAATTTCCAGCGCGTCATGAATGCTGGGAAGTTCTGCTCCGGTTTTTTCGAAGCTAATGTCTACAACGGGACCAATTACTTGTATGATTTCTCCGGTATTTACTGCCATTGGGCTTTTTTTTAATATCAAAATTCAGGTTCAACGACTACAAATTTAGTATTTTTTGATAAAGTACATTACAAAAAATCCATTGCAGAAAAAAATATTTTGGAATTGGCAGGAAAGTACAGCAAAGCAAAAATCCCTGACTCTCGCAAAGAGTTAAGAAATAGGGGCATGGAAGAGGAGAGAAAAAAATTTGACTTAGCCGCTCAGCGTTAATTCTGGTTTAACATATTAGAAAAAACGCCCATTTTTATCCAAAATCTCTAAAAGGAACAGGTTGATTTTTCTGTCTATTGTTTTTAGGGTGGAGTTTACGCACAGAAAAATCATCGAAAATGTGAATCTGTTAAAGTAGAATCTAAACAATTTGTATTATTTTTATTCACTGATGTCAGGTTAGAAATTAAAATTTTATGTGACTAATATTACGCTGCTCTGCAGCTTGTGACTATTCGCGTAATTCATTGGCTACAAATTTTTTGCTGCTCTGCAGCTTTTTTTCAACAATTGCCCAAATTACATTGTTATTATTTTTACTATTTCTAGGCTGGCTAAAAGCGACTTTTTTTTTACTTAACCGATAATCTGGATTCCCATGAATAAATTGCGCTTGTTGCTTGTGTTTTTCACTGTGATGTTCTTTTCAAGCCCGCTAACCGCACAGCTTACCGCCTGGTCCGCCGGACTTGCATTTTCCAGCGGCATCGACTATAATACCAGAACCACGGGCAACCCGGCGATTTTCGGAAAGGCTTATATTAAAATCAACGACCGTTTCCATTTGGTGCCGTCATTAGCTGCATTTAACAAATTCAAATATTCCAATTTTTCTGAGGTACTTAAAACCTACATGTTTCATGCGGATGCGGATGCTGTGTACAGCTTGTACAAAGACAAATCCCTGCGCTTTCTGGGTTTTGCCGGGATAAACGCTACTGCGATATATTCAAAGTGGGATATTCTCGAGCGCACCCCTTCCTCACGATATTTGTACAACATGTCGGATGTGAAGCCGGGATTGAACCTCGGTGGGGCTTTCCAGCTTTATGTAAACGATTCTTTCGACGCCTACATCTCAGGGAAATATGTGATTGGGCCTTTCAGTCAAATGGTAATAAATGTGGGCGGCATTTATTATGTAGGGGGAAAACGCCGCCGGGGAATGTGGTAGGCTATTCCCTTATCTGTCCATCCCCATAAATAATATACTTTGTTGAAGTAAGTGCTTTCAAGCCCATAGGTCCGCGGGCATGAAGTTTCTGTGTGCTGATGCCGATCTCCGCACCAAAACCGAACTCATACCCGTCGGTGAAGCGGGTTGAGGCATTGACGTACACGGCCGCCGCATCCACCCGGTTCAGGAATTTCTGAGCGTTTGTATAATTTTCGGTAACAATGGCTTCCGAATGCTTGGTGCCGTAATGATTAATATGGTTTATAGCCTCATCCAGCGAGCCAACCACCTTTGCTGAGATAATATAATCGAGGTATTCCGTTCCCCAGTCTTCTTCGCTCGCGGGAACCGCGTAATCCAGAATGCGGCAAACAGTCTCATCACCGCGTATCTCGACGTTTTTCTCCTGGAGTTTTTTCCCGATCAGGGGAAGCATAACAGAGGCTACCGATTCGTGAATCAGCAGACTCTCGGCAGCGTTGCACACCCCGGGCCGATGGGTCTTGGCATTGAAGCTTATGGCAACCGCCTTGTCGGGGTCGGCTTGCGAATCGACGTAAATATGACAATTTCCAACGCCGGTTTCAATAACCGGAACCGTGCTGTTCTCAACCACGGTTTTTATCAGGCCCGCTCCCCCGCGTGGAATCAGAATATCGAGGTATTTGTTGAGTTTCATCATGGCCACTGCGCTCTCCCGGCTCGTGTCTTCCACAAGCTGAACCGAATCTTCGGGCAAGTCCGATTCCGAGAGCGACAACCTGAGAATTTTTACCAAAGCCTGATTCGACAAAAAAGCCTCTTTTCCCCCGCGCAAAATGCAGGAGTTTCCCGTTTTTATGCACAATCCGAAAACATCCACCGTTACATTGGGTCGGGCCTCATAAATCATCCCAACAACTCCCAGCGGAACGCGGCGCTGACCTATTTGCAAGCCATTGGGCCTTACAGTCATCGAAATAACCTCTCCAACAGGATCTTCCAGGTTGATGATCTGCTCCAGACCTTCCGCAATGCCATCAATTCTTTCGGCGGTGAGCTTCAGCCGGTCAATTATTGAGCCTTTCAGGCCACTGAGTTCAGCATTCTGTACATCGGTTGAGTTGGCCTTCAGAATGTCTGCTGCATGGAGTCGCAAATTGGCCGCTGCAATTTTTAAGGCTTTGTTCTTGTCGAGGCTTGAAACCTGCGAAAGAATATTGGCCGCCGTTCTTGCTCTTTGTCCTTTTTCGTCGAGTTCTTTCATTCTTTTTTCGGGGGATTTTAACGTTCTTCTTCGCACTTTATCGCCGACATCGACACAAAATGTGTTCCTACCTCTTTCCCCGATAGCACATCAAAAATGATGGATGGATCGGATCCATTTGTTATCACCATGTCGATGTTGTGCTCGATGCAGTGTCGCGCGGCAACGATTTTCGAAGCCATGCCTCCCGTGCCAAATGCTGATTTGTTGTCGAAAATATAAGATTCCAGGTCTGCCGAGAGATCCAAAACCTTCGAAATGAGTTTAGCCGATTCGTTCGTCTTCGGGTCGCCGGTAAACATGCCATCGATGTCGGAAAGAAGTATGAGGAGATCTGCATTGATCAAAGAAGCGACCACAGCCGAAAGAGTATCGTTGTCGCCGAACTCGATTTCGTGGGTCGAGATGGTGTCGTTCTCGTTGATAATCGGAATAATACCCATGCGCAGCAGCTCATTTATGGTGTTCTTGGCGTTCTTTCTTCTCACGGAATTTTCAACCCCATCTTTTGTGATGAGGATCTGGGCTACTGTTTTGTTGTATTCCTGAAAGAACTTGTCATAAATCTTTATCAGCTCGGCTTGCCCAATAGCCGCCAAAGCCTGCTTTTTTATTTTGTCGTCGGGCTTTTTGTCAAGGCCCATCTTTGCTGCTCCGGTTGCAATAGCACCGGAAGAAACAAGAATTACTTCCTTGCCGGAATTGTGCACATCCACAATGGCTCGCACCAGTTTCTCTATCCGCATCAGGTTTAATTTACCATTGCTGTGGGTGAGGGAACTGGACCCCACTTTGATTACGATCTTGTTTTTATTTTGAAGTTGTTTTCTGTGTACCATTTTAATTTACTTTAGCTTGTTAATGAATCGGGTTGTGAATCCCGCGTAGCGCTCAACCTCCAGCTTCTCCATCACTTTTTCCAGTTTCTCCGCAATCCTGTTGTTTGCCAGGTTGCCAATACTCCCGGTATGGGTGTAGCTTACATGTTCGAGTCGCCTGAATCGCCCTTTGTCGATCTCGCTGGCCACTTGAGCGTAGGCTTCCCTGAAAGGAACCCCGGTTTTCACTTTTTCATTTACATTCTCAACGCTGAAGATGTACAAATACCGTTCATCATTAATTATATCCTGAGATATGTCGAGATTTTGCAGTGCCAGGATCATCATGTTCAAGCAGGAGAAAAGTTCCTGGTATGCAGGAAACAAAATTTCTTTCAACAACTGGAAATCGCGATGGTAACCCGATGGCAAATTGTGGGTAAGAAGCAAAACCTCCTGGTATATTCCATTGATTCTTGAGGACTTAGCGCGGATCAACTCCAAAACATCCGGATTCTTTTTATGCGGCATGATGCTCGATCCGGTGGTGAGCTCCTCCTTAAGTTTTAAAAATCCGAAATTCTGACTCATGAACAGGGTCAGGTCCATCGACATTTTCCCAAGACTTCCTGCAATGGCGCCCATTCCCGCTGCAATGAATTTCTCTGTTTTCCCCCGGCTTAATTGCGCATTTATGGAATTGACGTGCATGTTGCTGAATTCCAGCAACTCGGTGGTCATCTCACGGTTTATGGGAAACGACGAGCCATATCCGGCAGCCGAACCCAAAGGATTTTGGTTTATATATTCCATGATGCCTTCATGGAACATGAGATCTTCTGTAAGACTCTCGGCATAAGCAGCAAACCACAATCCAAAAGATGAGGGCATAGCAGCCTGAAGATGTGTGTAGCCTGGAATAACTATGTTTTTGTATTTCTCACTATTTTCGAGCAGGGCGTTTATGAGCTCAGAGCTAAGCATGGCCAGCTTGACCATTTGCTCACGATAATATAACTTAAGATCAACAAGAACCTGATCGTTGCGGGAGCGGGCAGAATGAATTTTTTTGCCGGTTTCACCAAGTTTCTGTGTGAGTATTTTTTCAACCTGAGAATGAACATCTTCCATTCCCTCTTCAATTTGGAAATTGCCATTGGAAATGCTGTCGAAAATATCAAGCAGGGCTTTGATAAGGATATTTTTTTCATCGTCCGATACCAGATTAACCGAAGCCAGCATACTAACATGAGCCATCGATCCGATAACATCGAATTGAGAAAGCTCAACATCGAGCTCCCGGTCTTTCCCCACCGTGAAAGCCAGAATATTTAAATCGGTTTTTATTCCTTTATCCCAGAGGTTCATATTATAGTTTGAATCCGGTTAATAATTCAGTGTAAAGTTTTATTCCCTGTTCAATTTCGTCGGTAAGAACATATTCGTCGGCCTGGTGCGAGCGTTCCGACATGCCGGGTCCGATTTTAACGGTTGGGCCGGGTATAAGCGCCTGGTCGGAAAGGGTTTTTGAACCAAAAGTCTCGATGCCCATTTTCTGAGCCTTAAGAACCAGAGGGTGAGTCATCTCGAGAGATGAAGAAGCCAGTCGCATACTGCGGGGAATAACTTCCGAACTGATTTTGGAGCTTATGATTTTCAGCATCTCATCGTTGCTGTAGTGCTCATTGGTTCTAACATCCACTACAAATCTGCAAACATCGGGAATAACGTTGTGCTGTGTTCCTGCCTCGATCTGGGTGACGCTTACTCCAACCTCCCCAAGAAATTCCGACACCTTTTCGAACTTGAGGTTGTCGAGAATCTGTATATCCGTCATCGCCTTCATAATTGCGTTTTCACCGTTCTTATGTGCGGCATGACCGGCTTTACCGTGCGCCACGCAGTCCAACACGATCAGCCCCCGCTCGCTCACTGCCATTTTCATCCCAGTGGGTTCGCCAATGATTGCAAGGTCAAACTTCCCAAGATCTTCGATTACCGATGAAATCCCCTTAACTCCTGAAATTTCTTCTTCAGAGCTTAAAACCAATATCAGGTTGTAATCTCTTGAGGTAAGTTCGTTCAGTTCGAGAAAGGCAAAGATCATTGATACCAGCGCCCCGCCCGCGTCATTGCTTCCAAGGCCATAGATTTTATTTCCATGGATTTCTGGCAGGTAGGGGTCCAGAGTCCAGTCGCTGCTTGGCTTTACCGTGTCCATATGTGAGTTCAGAAGGAGGGTCGGAAAGTTTTCGTTGATAAGGGATTTGATCCAGATGTTATTGTTTTTACGATACACGTGAAACCCCTTCTCCCGGAACCATTCCTGGATAAAACTGCATACCTGTGTTTCTTCCCTGCTGATCGAGGGAATCGATAGGATCTGTTTTAAGAGTCCTGATGCTTGTTTGATTGTATCGGTTGTCACTTTAGTTTATTTAATTCGTTGTAAGACAAAACAATACCTTTTATTAAAGCAGAGCTTAAGCCATTGTGCTCCATTTCATTCAAACCGGCAATGGTGCAGCCCATAGGCGTTGTAACCTTGTCGATCTCGCGTTCGGGATGGTTTCCCGACTCGAGAAGCAGGCTTGTGGCACCACGGGCGGTTTGAGCGGCGATGAGTTGCGCGTCGGCTGCGTGAAATCCAACCTGTATGCCTCCCTGTGAAGCTGCGCGTATGTAGCGCATGAAAAATGCAATTCCGCAAGCCCCGAGAATTGTTGCCGACGACATCATGTTTTCGGCGATAATAAGGGTGCTTCCGATCTTGTCGAAAACAGATTTGACTTTTTCGAGCGATTCCTGATGTTCGGGGTTTGCGCACAGACAGGTCATAGATTCGCCTACCGCTGCGGCCGTGTTTGGCATGACCCTAACAACAGGAACGCCTGCTTCAAGCCTCTGACCTATCTCCTGGAGGTTAAATGCAGTTACCACCGAAACAACGATATGCTTTTCTTTTTTAATGGAGTCTTTCAAGGAATCAACAATCCCCATTAACTGAGAGGGCAAAACCGCAAGAATGATTATATCCGATGTGCTTACAGCCAGGTTGTTATCTTCCATGGTTTTTACCCCGAGATCAGAGAATTCGGTAATTCTGGAAATATTCCTTCGGGTTATCGTAATGTTTGACGCAGGAACTTCTCCCGAGCGAAGCAGTCCCTTAACAATGGCTCCCCCGATATTACCCCCGCCAATAATAGCAATTTTTGTATTTTTCAAATCCATTTTTTAAGATTTTAGAATTCAGGTTTTTCCTGTGGATTTACTGTATAGTATATTTTCATGGGATTTGAGAAGATTTTGGTGAATCCCTTCACGTCATCGCCGGTCCAGGATCCTATCTCTTCGCCGTATTTGGCAAAGCCCGAGTTCATAAGATCTTTTGGCGAGTCTACTCCCGTAACTATCATCGAGTAGGGGCGCAGGCGCACACTTACTTTCCCGGAAACATTTCTCTGGCTACTGAGAAGGAAATTTTCAATGTCGCGCATCACCGGCTCAAGAAACAGTCCCTCGTGGATAAACATTCCATACCAGTTTCCCAGTTGCTCTTTCCAGTGCTGCTGCCATTTTGAAAGAACATGTTTTTCAAGGGCGTAATGGGCGTTAATAAGTATGTAGGCTGCCGATGCCTGAAATCCTACTCTTCCTTTGATCCCTATGATGGTTTCTCCCACATGTACATCCCTTCCAATGGCATAAACTGAAGCCAGCGATTCGAGATGCTGTATTAGCGCAACGGGATTATTAAATGCTGTACCGTTTATCTTTATAGGAGTCCCATTAAGATATTCAATTTCGACCACTTCGGTTCCCTGCTTCAAATTCTTAACCGGGTAGGCTTCATCGGGTAATTCCTGCGCCGAGGAAAGGGTCTCTCTTCCACCTACACTGGTTCCCCAAAGACCCTGGTTAATGCTGTATTTTGATTTTTCGAAATTGAAATCCAATCCCGCTTTGATAAGATAATCGATTTCCTGCTCCCGGCTAAGTCTGAGATCGCGTATAGGCGCAATAACTTCGATTTCCGGGGCCGATACCTGAAAAATCGCCTCGAAGCGAACCTGGTCGTTTCCTGCACCGGTTGATCCATGGGCAATGGTGTTGATGCCCATAGTGCGGGCGTAATTTATAACCTTCAGGGCCTGGAAACTGCGTTCAGAGCTTACAGATACGGGATAATTCCGATTGCGCATCACATTGCCAAAAATCAGAAACTGTATGCAGTGATTGTAATAATCGTCAGTTGCGTCGATCGTGTGGTGTTTTGTTGCTCCAAACTTCAAAGCTTTTGCTTCCAGGAGTTTCAGTTCCTCTTCGGTAAACCCTCCCGTATTTACAATGACGGTATGAACCTCGTAATTTTCCTGATTACAGAGATAATGCGTGCAAAATGATGTATCGAGTCCTCCGCTGTATGCCAGCACAAGTTTTTTCTTCATGGTGATTCGTTTTTTTCCCGTGTGATTATTTATGTGAATGCATGGTTTTCGCTTCAGCACTATCTGATAATGTTTTGGCCGGTTTCTTTTGGTCCGGATCAAGAAGCATGGCTGTGCAAAGGCAATGTGATCTTTTTGTGCGTACCAGAATATCATAATAGGGACAAGTCTGACAGCCTTTCCAAAACTCCTCATCGTCGGTCAACTCGGAAATGGTAACGGGTTTGTAGCCGAGTTCGGAGTTGATTTTCATTACGGCCAGACTTGTGGTGATACCAAAAAGTTTTGCTCCCGGAAAGAGTTTCTGTGAGAGCTCAAATGCTTTCGACTTGATAGCCTTGGCAAGTCCTCTTCCTCTGAAATTCTCGTCTACAATAAGTCCGGAATTGGCCACAAAACGGTTATGACCCCAGGATTCAATATAACAAAACCCGGCCCAGATGCCGGTCTCTGTTTTTGCAATTATTGCTTTGCCTTCAAGTATTTTTCCTGTTATGTATTCAGACGAGCGGACAGCAATACCTGTACCCTTCTGTTCCGAAGCGTGTATGATGGCATCTTTTATGAACCCCACCAGCGGAAGATCAGTTGCGTCCGCGAATTTTATAATGATCTTTTCCATTTTAATTTAAATGATTTTTGATTTTATTCCAGGAAACAAACCTGACAGCTTCCTGATAATTTCTTCTCTTTTGGTATTTTCGCTTGGAATCAGCAGAATGGTGTCGTCGCCTGCAATGGTTCCTGCAATCTCCCTAAGATTCATTGTGTCGATTGCTGATGCGATGCCACTTGCAAATCCCGGATGGGTTCTGACAATAGCCATGCCCTGAGCAAATTGTATGGACAGAAAGCCATTGAGTGGAAACCCGGATCTGATCTGTGAGCTTGTCCTTATTTCCTGATCCTGCAGTGCATAGTTATACGAGTCGTCCTTATCGGGCATCTTCGAAACCTTAAGGTAGCGCAAATCACGCGACAAGGTAGCCTGAGTCATATTGAATCCTTCAGCTGCCAGTAGTTTTAACAACTCATCCTGACTGGAAATTTTCTTGTTCCCAACCAGCTTCCGAATTGCCAGTAAGCGCTCGCTTTTGTTCTTCATGTATAATTATGCAAATAAAATGCAAAAATATACATTATGCATGATAAAAAACAATTTTATCTGATTTTTTTATCTATTTTTGTTCCATCAAATACAATTAGCCTCATAATTAATGGACAAATCGATCAAAAAAATTATTCTCCTGGGGTCGGGAGCTCTGAAAATCGGCGAAGCCGGTGAATTTGATTACTCTGGATCGCAGGCGCTCAAAGCCTTGCGTGAAGAGGGGATTGAAACCGTTTTAATAAATCCCAATATTGCCACAGTACAAACCAGTGAGGGAATTGCCGATAAGATTTATTTTCTTCCCATCACGGCTTATTTTGTTGAAAAGGTAATCAAGAAAGAAAAACCCGACGGCATATTGCTTTCTTTTGGCGGACAAACCGCTTTGAACTGCGGGATCGAGCTTTTTCGGAAAGACATTCTAAAAGACAACAATGTTAGGGTTTTGGGGACTCCCATACAGTCGATCATGGACACTGAGGATCGGGAGAAATTTGTGAACCGTCTCAAGGAGATCAACGTATTCACCCCCAAAAGCATCGCTGTAACTTCAATCGAAAATGCCCAAAAGGCAGCCGATGAGCTCGGCTTCCCGATCATAATCCGTGCCGCATATACCCTGGGTGGACAGGGGAGTGGATTTTGCTACAACATGGACGAGCTGGTGCAGCTGGCCCGAAAAGCATTTTCCTATTCCGATCAGATCCTTGTGGAAGAATCGCTTAAAGGATGGAAAGAGATAGAATACGAAGTTGTTCGCGACAAGTATGACAATTGCATTACCGTTTGCAACATGGAGAATTTCGACCCGCTCGGCATCCATACCGGGGAGAGCATTGTTGTGGCTCCGTCGCAGACGCTTACCAACAGCGAATATCATAAGCTTCGCAAAATAGCCATTGAGTTGATTCGCCATATCGGAATCGTGGGCGAGTGCAACGTACAGTATGCTCTTGACCCTTTTTCAGAGGACTATCGTGTTATTGAAGTCAACGCGCGTTTGTCGCGCTCGAGCGCCCTTGCCTCCAAAGCCACCGGATATCCTCTTGCCTTCGTGGCAGCCAAGCTTGCCCTGGGATATGGTCTTCATGAACTCAAGAATTCCATTACCAAAACAACTTCTGCATTTTTTGAGCCATCACTCGACTATATCGTTTGCAAAATCCCTCGATGGGATTTGAACAAGTTTACCGGGGTGAGCAAACTCATCGATAGCAGTATGAAGTCGGTAGGAGAAGTGATGTCGATTGGCCGTACTTTCGAAGAGGCTATTCAGAAAGGCCTTCGGATGATAGGTCAGGGTATGCACGGATTTGTCGGGAATCACGACCTCGAGTTCGAGGATATCGAGAAAGAGCTCAACGAGCCCACGGACATGAGAATATTCGTGATCGAAAAAGCATTGGAAAAAGGTCTCTCGCTGGAGAGAATCCATGAACTTACCAGAATTGATCATTGGTTTTTGCAGAAACTGGATCGGATTTATAAAATCAAGAACAGGCTCGAAGAATACAATTCCCTCGAGACCCTTCCCATTGAACTTTTAAAGGAAGCCAAAGTGACAGGTTTCAGTGACTTTCAGCTTTCAAGGCTGATTCTTAAGGGATCGGAAATGGAAGATGGACTGTTACAAGTCAGAAACTTTAGAAAAAGTGTTGGAATCGTTCCTTATGTGAAGCAGATCGACACCCTTGCTGCCGAATACCCCGCACAAACCAATTATTTGTATCTTACCTATAGCGGCAGTACGCACGACGTTACGTTCCAGTCGGATATGAAGTCGGTTGTGGTATTGGGTTCGGGTGCTTACCGGATCGGAAGTTCTGTTGAGTTCGACTGGTGCAGTGTTAACGCCCTCAATACGGTAAACGATGAAGGTTATCGGTCCATCATGATCAACTATAATCCGGAAACAGTAAGTACCGATTACGATGTTTGCGACCGCCTGTATTTCGACGAGCTTTCGCTCGAGCGGGTTATGGACATTGTGGAGCTCGAGAATCCCAAGGGACTTATTGTTTCCATGGGAGGACAGATTCCCAACAACCTGGCCATGCGGTTGTATAACCTGAATGTTCCTATTTTGGGAACCTCTCCTCTTTCGATTGACAAGGCCGAAAATCGTCATAAGTTTTCCAGCCTTCTGGATAAGTTGGGAATCGACCAGCCCAGATGGCAGGAGATGACCAGTATGGCTGAAATATCGGAGTTTATCGGTAAAGTGGGATTCCCGGTTTTGATACGCCCCTCATATGTGCTTTCGGGCGCCGCCATGAATGT
>JAIFNN010000145.1 GCA_020047715.1 Bacteroidota bacterium
CGGATTACAATGCCGGATATGTGTTTCCCTGCGCCTTGAATTTTGGGACCACGCTATTGGTTAAGGAGAACCACAAGGACATTTTCCGCTTTGCCACAACCAACTTCGAACACACATCCGAAATCAGCATTAAGCCCCCTTTTGTGAAGGCAGGCAAAGAATGGTATTATTACCCCTTGGGAGTAGCGGATCAGTTTAATAAAATGGGCATCAGCTTCCGTGGTCTCGATTTTCTTTTCTCAGGGGATATTCCCAATGGTGCCGGACTTTCGTCATCTGCATCCATTGAGATGGTAACGGCGTATGCCTTTAATGATATATTTTCCATTGGTGAGGATATGATTTCGCTGGTTAAACTTTCGCAAAAAGCTGAAAACCAGTTTATCGGTGTCAATTGCGGGATTATGGACCAGTTTGCCGTAGGTTTGGGAGCCGAGAGCAAAGCCATATTCCTGAACTGCGGAAACCTCGATTACGAGCTGGTTCCCTTGGTTATCACAGGTCATAAACTTATTATCAGCAACACAAATAAACGCAGAGGTCTTGCCGACTCAAAATACAACGAGCGTCGCTCTGAATGCGAGCTTGCAGTCGAAAACCTTAGTCAGGTAAAGAAAATTAATAACCTTACTGAAGTTTCCTATGCCCGGTTCCTCGAAATCAACGATATGATCACCAGTCCGGTTGTGAGAAGACGCGCGAAACATGTAATAAGCGAGAATCAACGCGTATTGGATGCAATTGTAGCCTTGAAAGCCGGAGATCTTGCTTTATTCGGACAATTGATGAATGCATCGCACGACTCGCTTCGCGACGATTATGAGGTAACCGGAATTGAGTTGGACACCCTGGTTGAAGAAGCCAGAAAAATTCCCGGAGTATTAGGATCAAGGATGACGGGGGCTGGTTTTGGAGGATGCACCGTTAGCCTTGTTAACGAAAACTCAATTGATGAATTCATCGAGCAGGTGGCTATTGGTTACCTGGAAAGAACCGGATTACATGCCGAATTCTATGTAGCTGAAGTTGGGGATGGCACCAAAAGGGTAGAATAAACTTCTGCCGAGCAAAGGCAGGGCCATTAAACCTTCTAAGTATTTATGCCTTGTTTTTGAATAAGTTCTAAACTCATTTGCCGAAGTTTATATTTCTGGATTTTCCCGCTTGCTGTCATTGGATATTCCTTCATGAAAAACACGTATTTCGGGATTTTATGACGGGAAATCTTGCCACGGCAGAAGTCGATAACATCTTCTTCCGTTAACTCCTGCCCCTCTTTCAGGATTATAAATGCACCTACTTCTTCGCCGTATTTGGTACTAGGTACTCCTGCCACTTCAACATTGCTGATCTGAGGTATTTGAAAAAGAAAGTTTTCAATTTCTCTTGGATAGATGTTCTCCCCTCCCCTGATAATCATATCTTTGATGCGACCTGTGACCTTGAAATAACCTTGCTCGTCGCGAACCCCAATATCCCCTGAGTGCAGCCAACCTTCCTGATCAATGACCGATGCTGTTTCCTTGGGATTTTTATAATATCCTTTCATTACATTATAACCCTTGCAGCAAATCTCTCCCTGCTGACCCGTAGCGCATTCAAGGCCTGTCTCGGGATTTACGATCTTCACTTCAACAAACGGCAGTGCTTTGCCCACAGTGGTTGCCCTAATTTCCGTAGGGTCGGTGGTGCGTGTGGCTGTCATCCCAGGCGACGATTCGGTAAGTCCGTAAACAATAATTATTTCGTTCATATTCATCTTACCCATTACCTCCTTCATAGTCTCAATCGGGCAAAGTGAGCCTGCCATGATACCCGTCCGTAGAGTGGAAAGATCAAAAAGTGAAAACATAGGATGATTTAGTTCGGCGATAAACATAGTGGGTACCCCATAAAGTGCCGTGCATTTTTCTTTCTCAACTGAAGCCAGAACCAATAAGGGGTCGAAGCTCTCCACCATTACCATAGTGCAGCCATGGGTAATGACTGCGCAAACCGCCAAAACACATCCAAAGCAATGAAAAAGTGGGACGCATACACACAACCTGTCATTCCTGGTGTAGTTCATGCAATTGCCAACGGTGTTCCCGTTGTTCACAATGTTGTGGTGAGTGAGCATAACTCCCTTGGGAAACCCAGTGGTTCCAGAAGTGTACTGCATATTTACAACATCATGGCAGCTTATGGTTTTTTTTATCCGTAAGTACTCCGAAGCGGGAAACTCGTTTCCGCAAAGCAATAGTTCAGGAATGCTGAACATTCCTCGGTGCTTTTCCTGTCCGATAAAAATCACATTTTTCAACTCCGGAAACTTGCCGGAGGTTAAATTGCCACGCTGCTGTTCCCTTATTTCCGGAACCAGCTCGTTGATAATGCCGATGTAGTCGCTGTCGCGGAAACCGTTTACAAGACAGAGTGTTTTTATGTCGGAATTCCTGAGTAAAAACTCAAGCTCATGCGAACGGTAATTTGTGTTGACAGTAACAAGAATCACTCCTATCTTTGCGGTGGCAAACATAAACGTCATCCAGTCGGGCACGTTGTTGGCCCAGATGCCAAGTTTATCGCCGGGCTGCATACCAATTTTCAGGAGGCCTTTGGCAAGCTGATCAACCCGTTGGTTAAATTCAGAATAAGAGAATTTGAGGCCCCTGTCGGGATATACCATAAAATCGTGCTCGGGGGATTCCAAGGCCCATTTTTCAAGAAGTTGCCCCAGCGTCAGATCAATAAGTTCCATTTGAATTAAGATTAATAGGGAGCATAGACTACTGCCAAAATCCGGGCTGCCAGATTGTTCGCAGCATGAACATGGTGGCTCACAACCGAATCGTAATAAATGCTGTCGCCAGCGGAAATGCTGAAAACCTCATTTCCATAGGAAATTTCGATAGCTCCCGACAAGACATAGATAAACTCTTCACCTTCGTGGGAGGAAAGGGAGAAATCGCTATCCTTGCTGGGTTGTATATCAACAATAAACGGCTCCATATGTCGGCCGGATTTGTCGCTTGCTAAAGGGAAAAAGCTCAGGTCAGAAGGATCAGCGCTGTTTTTGTGAGAAAAGCTTACACCTGGTTTCATGGAGCCCCCGCGTGCGATAACCGGACCGATTTCACTTGCGTCGTCGAGAAAGGTACCCAAACGGACACCCAGGGATCGGGCTATACGGATAAGGGGCGCAAGAAAAGGCAGATCCTTGTTTTCCTCGATGCGGGCAATAAGCTCCTTGCTCAGCTTCGACCTTTCTGCCAATTCATCCTGGGAGAGATTTTTGGATTCTCTGATTTTCCTTACCTTCTCTCCAACATTTTTTACGTGAGTCATGATTTATGATATTACAATGCTTATACAAAAATATAACTTCTAGGCAATGTATCTATAGGTTTTTGAAATTAATATTAATTCTAAATGGGCCATCCAAAAATCTCTAAACAAAAAAAATGCATTAAAAGAATTATCGCATAAAATTGATTATGATCAAATTAAAAAATATCTTTAATCCTTCGAATAAACTTTTTTAGCAACACACCCATCCAACACCAACGAATATGTCTAAAGAAAAGTCGACTTCTAAAGAAAAAAACAAGGAAAAGAAGAATGATAGTCACAAGGGAAGCAACAACCACAACCATCACAACAATCATTCCCCGCTTTTACCCGGCGATTTGATTCCCAAGCATAAAAAACCTTTAGACACAGATTTTTATGAAAAGGAGCTGGCCAGGTTGCAGCTTGAACTTGTTAAAATGCATGAGTGGATCAAGGTGAAGAAATTAAAAGTCATTGTGCTTTTCGAGGGTCGGGATGCAGCCGGAAAAGGTGGTGTAATTACTCGTATCACCCAGAGCCTGAATCCCAGGATTTGCAGGGTTACCGCTTTGGGGATCCCAACCGAGAAGGAAAAAACGCAATGGTATTTCCAGCGTTACATTGCTCATTTCCCTTCAGGAGGTGAGATGGTTCTGTTAGACCGCAGCTGGTACAACCGTGCCGGGGTAGAACGGGTAATGGGCTTCTGCACTGACGACGAGTATTGGGAATTTTTACGGTCCTGCCCCAGTTTTGAAAGAATGATAATTCGTTCCGGAATAATTCTTATCAAATACTGGTTTTCGGTAAGCGATCAGGAACAGGAAAAACGCTTTGCAGACCGTTTGCAGGATCCTGCAAAACGATGGAAGCTCAGCCCAATGGATCTGGCAAGCCGCGAAAAGTGGGAAGATTACTCCAGGGCAAAAGACGAGATGTTCGAATACACCGACACAAAAGAAAGCCCCTGGTATGTGGTTGAAGCGGACGACAAAAAAAGAGCCAGACTGAATTGCATTCATCATCTTCTGAGCAAGATACCCTATGAAGACCTTACTCCCGAGCCGATTGAACTTCCAAAAAGGAGGGAAACCAAAGGCTATGTGAGGCCGCCTATGGATGCCCAGACTTTTGTTCCCGATGTCTACTGATTTTTTTACAGCTTTACAAGCTTCTCGGTATACTTGATCCCGTCTTCCGTTACATTTAAAAGGTAAATTCCTGCGCTGAGCTGGGACAAGTTGGCTCTATAACTTCCTGATGTTGTTGACTCATTCAGAAAAACCTGTCCGTTTATGCCGGAAAGCTTGATTTCCCTATATTTATTGCTCGAACGGAACTTGATGTTAAGTTCATTGGCGAAAGGATTAGGGCTTGCTGAAAATACTTTGGAAAGATCAACATATTCGTAAATCATAGCATTCTTCAACACGTTGGAATCAGGATCTGTCTGCACCGAACCAACAACATCTGAAACATGAATTCTGAAGATTTCTCCCGGTTTTCCATGCAAGACCCTTATGTCGTAGGTTTCACCACTTTCATAGCGGATCCTGTAATCCATGTGAGTCCTGAAAAAATCGCTTTTCCCGGTCGATGAGGTCTGTGTGCTTGAAATGTAAAGTGAATCGCCTACCTGTCGCCAGCTGGCAACAAATACCGGGTGACCTTTTCCGTAATACCACTGCCTGAAAAACCAGTCGTAGTCTTCCTTTGAATGATCTTCCACCACCTGTCTGAAATCTTCTGCGGTTGCTGTTTTATTGGCAAATTTTATTACATAATCCTTCACAATTGCAAAGAAAAGTGAATCATTGTCGATTTCGTACCGAAGCATATGAATGATGGCCGCACCTTTTTTGTACGACAGACTATAGTTGAAGATTCGCTGAACGCTGCGGGACTCTTCAAGGGATAAAAACACGCTTCCCAAGGGAAAATTTATGGCCAGACTATGAGCCTGTGCCAGCCATTCTACCGCTTCTTGTCGGGTTTTCAACTCTTCAATGGCAATATATTCAGCATAAGAGGCAAACCCCTCGTTTATCCATATATCCTGCCATGTACCACAGGTAAGGTAATCTCCAAACCACTGATGGGCAAGCTCGTGCCCAATGAGCCCAAAATTAAAACCCGAAATGGTTGTCATGGTCTGGTGCTCCATCCCTCCTCCCATGGGAGCCATGCAATGGCCGTATTTTTCTTTGGCGAAAGGATAGGGGCCGAATTTCTCCGTGAAAACTTTTAACAAGGGACCGGTATGATCAATTTCCTCTTTTAAGGACTCCAGAATCCCGGCTGTGTTGTAAATATAGTTTTGAACCAGAATGGAGTCCGTTCCGTTAATGCTTGCATAAAAACTGTAGTCGATATAGTCGCCTACTGAAAACGACAACAGATAATAAGCTATCGGGTAAGCAGACTTCCATTCATATCGCTTCCTTCCATCTTCAAGCAACACGACATCGGTAAGCAGTCCGTTTGAACCTGCCTTTAAGATTGAGTCGACGGTAATAAAAATCCAAACCGAATCTGCCTTGTCGGTTAGGTTTTGTTTCACCGGAAACCAGTCTTTTGCCTGAAAAGGTTCGGAAAGTGTATACGTGATATCCTGATTGTAATTCGATGCCCTTGCATTGGAAATCCCCGAATAAAAACCGGAGGAACCGGCAGCACCCTGATAAAACACCTTAAGCCGGTATTCCCGTTCCGACTTGCCTCCCTCCCTGAGCGGAATTTTCAACAAATCATTTTCCCTGTAAAACACATCCTCTCTTTTATCGTTCAGAAAAACAGAATCAACTGCAAGCATTCGTGAGAGCTCCACAACCAAGGTGTCAATTGTTGGCGAAAGCCTGCTTGCATGCAGAAGTGAATATCCCTTTATGAAAGTGCTTTTATTGCCGGCCTCAAGGTTCAGAAAATAAAAGCTAACATCATACTTATCCTCATGCGATGAATATCCCGGGGCAACTGCTGAAGGATTTGATCCTACAAAACTCTTATGCACCGGGTGGGGCAAGGCCTGAGGATAAGCCGGGTGAGTGGTCAGCACCCAAAAGCCCATCAGCAAGGCAATATTAATAAGAGCTATTCGCATAGGTTTTTAACTTATTGTTCCGAATCGATAGATGGTGGTGGACATAAAAATCTCCCCCGGCAATAGAACAGTTGAGGGGAAATTTTGTTGATTTGGCGAGTCGGGATAATGCTGTGTTTCAAGACAGAAGCCTGAATGTTTCTTATAAACCAAACCATCCTTACCGTCTATCGAATCGATATAATTTGCGGTATACAGCTGAACTCCGGGCTCGGTTGTAAGCACCTCCAGGGTTCTTCCGGAAACAGGATCCTCAACACGGGCAAATTTCCTCAGTTGTTTGGGATTTCCATTGAGAATGAAATTATGGTCATATCCCGGGGGAACCTGAGCAATGTCACTTCCGATATCTTTGGCAGTCCTGAAATCAAAGGCGGTGTCTGCAACGGGGAGGATTTTTCCGGTGGGAATGGAGTCCTTATCGGGCTCTAAAACATAATCGGAGTCTATTTGAAGCGAATAGCCGAGTACATCCCCCTTGCCCCCATTTAAATTGAAATAGGAATGATTCGTGAGGTTTACATGGGTTTTCTTATCCGTTTGTGCTGTATAGTTGATAACCAATTCATTCTGATTGTTCAGAACGTACTCCACCTCAACCATCAGGTTTCCAGGATAGGATTCCTCTCCGTCAGGCGATTCGTAGCCCAGTTTAAGACTTACAAATTCAGTGGTTATGTTCCTTACGGCAAGCCAAACTTTTTTGTCGAAACCTACAATTCCTCCATGAAGATGATTGGGACCGTTATTTACGGCTAATGAATATGCAACTCCATCCAAAACAAAACTTCCTTTGGCTATTCTGTTTGCACAACGTCCGATGATGGCGCCGAAATAGGGATGAGAACCCAGGTAATCCTGCAGATTGTTGAAGCCTAAGACAACATCGTCGATTTGTCCGTTTTTGTCAGGGGTCATAATGTGGGTAATAATCCCGCCATAATTGATTATCCGTATCGATACCCCATTGTCGTTTTCGAGTGTATAAGAAATTATTTTGCTGCCATCGGGCATTGTTCCGTAATCATTTGCTGTAATATCCATCTTTTGTAAAATTTTGTACCAAAAGTAAGAAAAAATGGCTTTCCACAACAAGGATTCGAAGATTCGAGCCTTCAGAATTTGCGCTTCGCGGGAAATTCCTGAAACAGTACCCGGCGCACCAACGCTGATTTTTCTCTTTCCTTGCTTGGCAACGAAAATTTAGCCTCTTCCGGATCCGAACTTTTTTGTCGTGTACTGAAGGATTTTTATTAATTTTATAGCTTCTGTTTTAGCTTTGCTAAGCCGTTTGGTTTTGCCAAATCAATGAAAATCACATGCATCTGCTATGAATCAGAGTTTTATTGATGCTATCATGCATTTTATGTCGCTGATCTTTCTACCGCTTTCCGGGAGGAAGTACGATTCGTTAAGCAATGTGATCCGCGAATATGTAGATAAAGCCGGGATTGAAATCGATGCGGATGAATGTCTCAAGATTTACGACAGCTATACACAGAAATATAATCAGCAATTTGTTCGAAATGAGGAATCGAGTTCGGAAATTGAGGAGAATCTGCACCGGCAAATTCTCGCTGATGCCGGACGCAGCGCACAACAGAACCTCTTTCTGAAAGAGCGGTTTCTGATTATCCTTGCACTTCTTGAGTTTTCCGAGTTGAATTACAAAGGCAACAGCAATTTAATCAATGAGATAGCCCGCCTTGCGGAAAACCTGAATCTGGAGAAATCCGATTTTGAGAATGCTCACGATTTTATAACCAAAAACCTCAGCACTTCAAATCGAAACCTATTGGTACTTGAGGAAGACCTGCATTTGGACGAAACGCTTGAGGGCAGCTGGATTGAGCAGTACAATCAGGAAACCCAGGAACAGGGAACCCGCGACATCTTTCAACGAATACGCGGCAGGCTTATCTTCAGGTATTTCTCGCGTTTCAATTTCCTTGCATTCCACCACGAAGGAACCGAAAACCTAACAATAAACAGGAAGCACGTTTATCCAGGCTATTTTTACTCCCTCGATAAAAACGACAGTATTTGTTTTGAGGGATTGTACCCGATACAATCTGAAGAAATCATCAGGCACTTCAAGCTCTCAGGGAGTACGCCCAAAATCGTGCTTAAAGCAGTCGATTTGGGCTATTGCTACAAAGATTCCGAGAATTCCGTCAAGCCCTTCAGCGTTTCCGAAGAATCCGGAAGACTTGTGGGGATTATTGGCAACAACGGTGTCGGCAAGTCTACAATCCTCAAACTTATCTCCGGTCACCTGATTCCCTCGAAAGGAAACATTTATATTAACGAAACAGATCTGATAAAGGAAAATTTCAGGATACAGTCGGTCATCGGCTTTGTATCCCACGAGAATATGATTTTCCCGGAACTCAGCATTTACGACAATCTTTTGTTTCAGGCTCGACTCAGCCTCGGAAACCACACAGAAACGCAGATTCTAAAGCGCATAGAGGAGGTTACCCGCAAGTTCGGTCTTCTGGATATACAGGATAAAAAGGCGAGGGATTTCAACAACCGGACTTTAAACGAGTTCACCCAAAAATGCATCAACATAGCCATCGAAATGCTTCGCAACCCGCTCATAATTTGCCTTGATGAGCCTCTTACCGGCCTTTCCTACTACGATGCAAAAAGAATGATGAACCTGTTGAAGGAGGAAGCCTATTCGGGGAAACTGGTAATCATGACGGTGCACTTGCCTACCCTTGAAATTTTTAAACTCTATGATAAAATCTGGCTGGTTGATTATGACGGGCACATGATTTACTCGGGGGTGCCGAAAAACACTTATACCTACCTGAATAATACAGGGCTTATTCCCTATCACCTGAGAGACCGAAGCCCGGAGGAAGTGAGCCCGGAAGAAATCATTAACCTTATCGAAACCCGAAAAATCGGCACGGATGGCAGGATCAGCAACGAACGCCTGATTAACCCGGAGGATTGGTACAGGGTTTTCAGAGGGGGATCGGAGGCCGAACCCCAATCCGTTAACAAATCGTTGAAGGCCGCTCCGGTATCCGTTTCAGGGATTCCCGGAATTGAAAAACAGTTTTTCATTTACCTGCTCAGGAACTTCCGGAAGTTCATCAACGACTGGAAATTCATTCTGATTTACCTGGCAGGGATACCTGCAGTCGGAGTGCTTATGGCAATTATGCTAAGAGAGGTAAGCGGAACCCCATACTCTTTTGGGGATAATACTTTTGTGCCACTGTACATCTTCTTTCTGGTAAATTACATATTGTTTTCAGGTATGCTTACCGCTGCTGATACACTTTACAAAGAACGGAACAATGCGTTCAGGGATTACCAGATTAACCTGAGTTCATTCAGCTATCTAAATGCCAAAATCGTTTTCGTTTTCCTTTTGTCGCTTATCCAGATAGCAATAATCGTTATCGTCGGGAACTTTGTCCTTGAATTCAAGGGTTTGCTGGTTCCTTATATTCTCACCTTATTTGGAGTATCTGCATTTGCAAACTTGATGGCCTTGAATCTTTCGTCGGCTGTCAGAAACCTTGCATCGGTTTATTTGTTGATTCCGTTCATTCTTGTCCCCGGAATGGTCTTCACCGGCTTTCTGATACAGTTTGATGACTATTACCGATATAGGCCAAACGATAAAAAAATCCCTCTGATCGCTGAAATAGTCCCAACCCGTTGGGCTTATGAAACCCTCGTAGTTGCTCAATTCAAAGATAACCTTTACAACAGGCATTTTTTTAATCTGGCTTTTACCGAATACCAAAACAGGTTTAACGGCGAAAAACTCATCCCTCTCCTTAATGAATCGCTCGAGAATTGCCTTGCCCTCTATCAAATCCCCGACTCATCGGAAAGCCTGACCCAAAATCTCCGCCTGCTGTCCAATGAATTCGAACTCTTAGCCGAACATGAGGATGTGGCTCCATTTGAAAACCTCCTTTCGCTGAACCTTAAGGATTTTGATGAGACTATCTACGAAAGCGCCTTTGGTTATCTCACCTATTTGAGATTTCAGATCGAGAATTCGATGGAGGAAACTGCTGTGATGAGACAAAAAGCTATCGTGAACTTATCATTTTCACCACACTCTCAAACTCCTGACGATTTTAAAAACAAACTACACAATCTGGCAGTTGAGAACCTCGTTAATGGGAGGTTTCCGGAGGGATTCGCCAAAATTGAAAAAGATCGCATCCTTAAATCGGGAACTCCAATTTATATGTATCCGGAATCAAGAATCGGAAGAGCAGCGTTTTTTTCGGCGTTTAAAAGATTCAACAACCATCCCGTTGAAACCATCCGTTTCAATCTTTCGGCGTTGTGGCTGCTGAACCTAGCTCTTTATATATTTTTAATGGGGGATGTGGCCCGGCTGCTGTTCAACCTCTTCAGAAAGCACAAGCTGGAAAAATAAGCATTGCAAAAGCCAATCCATTATCCAATCAGCAAGGACATCATCAAACCTTTGCATCTTTAAACCAGAAAAAAAATGGAATACCATACCAGCCAGGCCCCTGATGAATACAACTATTTGAAACCCGGTGATGCTATTCCTTGGTTTCAAGGGATGGATGAAAACGGGAAATCCTTTTCATCCCTTACTCTGATAGGAAAAGCCTGTCTAATTGTTCTGTTCACCCCAGAGTGCCGCTACTGCCGCGATAATTTCGCACATCTCGAAAAGAATCTGTTCTCTCTTAACCCTACCCGCTTCAGTACTTTCGCATTTGGCCGCGACATGGATGAGCAAGCAGTTTTGCTTTACAAGAAGAGGTTTAGCCTCAGCATTGCTGTCTTAACCGATTCCAAGAGGGATATTTACTCCAAATTTGCCGAAAAAGCAGTTCCCCGCAACTATCTGTTCGACAGCTCGGGCAAACTGATTATGTCGATACGAGGCTACCGTCCCGATGAACTTGAAAGGCTAATAGGCTATTTGAATCCGGGAATTGATTAACAAGCTGTTTACTTTTTCCCGCTGACAGGCATTGAAATCCTTTTTTCTCAATCCGCATTGGCTCACAGATCCTTCCGAAAAACTTTCTGTCTGAAATCCAGCTGGCAATTCTCAGTAAAACAATACCTGAATTAAAACAAAACAAGGTTTCTTGAAGAATAATAACTCTGGTCTTTGTATTTTATCCAATTCCTGGTAGATAAAAACTATAAATAATTATCTTGCACTCATTAACGTACAACCGACACGCTGCTTTTTCCTCATTCTATGCAAGGATCAATTTTCATAGCACTTCTTCAAAACATTGCCGTTTTGCTGGCCTTTTCGATGGTCTATGAGAATTTCTGGATTAAAAATGAAGACTCCAAGAGCCTCTTGGCAAAAGGTCTTACCGGTTTGATAATTGGAGGAATTGGGATCCTTCTCATTTACACGCGTTGGATTTACATTCCCGGAATAGGATTTGACACCCGCTCTGTTCTGCTCTCTGTTACCGGATTGTTTTTTGGTGGGATTCCAACCATGATTGCCATTGCAATAACAGCCGGCATGCGCATTTACATAGGCGGCGGAGGCGTTTTAATGGGAGTTGCTGTAATAGTTTCCTCTGGTCTGATTGGATTGCTATGGCGCTATCTTCGACCCCAGTGGAAAGAAAAAAATTATGCTCTCGAATTGCTTGCCATGGGATTTTTGGTTCATGTAGCCATGCTAAGCTCTACCCTCCTTCTCCCTTCCGAAAATTTTCTACCAACCGTCAAAGTCATTGCTATTCCATTATTGTTTCTTTACTCACCCGCCACAATGCTTCTTGGTGTTCTAATGCTCGGACAATGGAATAACTATCAAAACCGCAAAGCCAAAGAAGAATTACGCGAGGCCGAGCAGCGCTTAAACAAGGAGCTGGTGCAGGCCAAGGAAAAAGCCGAAGAAAGCGATCGTTTGAAATCATCTTTTCTTGCAAATTTATCCCACGAGATAAGAACCCCGATGAACGCCATTCTGGGATTCACCGATTTGCTGATCGACCCTAACCTCTCAATGGAACGAAGAGAGCGCTACAATACCATCATTCAGAACAGTGGGAATCATCTGATATCGATTATCGACGATATTATTGAAATATCAAAAATCGAAACCAATCAGGTTAAAGCTCATATCAGCAAAGTAAACATTCACAATTTGCTGAAGGAAGTTCATCAATTGATGACTGTAAATGCACAAAAAAATCCGAATGTTGAGTTTCGCTTACCTGTAATTCCTGAAAATGCGGTTCAATATTTTCAGACCGATGAGCTGAAGCTAAAGCAGATTCTGATTAATCTCGTGGGGAATGCCATAAAATTCACCGAAACCGGGTATGTGGAATTCGGATATGAAGAAGGTGCACAACTGACATTTTTTATCAGAGACACAGGCTGTGGAATTAACCCTGCCCATCACGACATCATTTTTGAAAGGTTCAGACAGGTTGGAGGAGACATTTCGATTATCAAAGGGGGATCGGGCCTGGGCCTTGCTATTGTGAAAGCTTATGTTGAAATGCTGGGCGGAAAAATTACGGTTGAGTCGGAGCCGGAAAAAGGATCCCTCTTCAAATTTACCCTACCGTAGTTTCATTCTTTGGCTAAATCGCTATTTCACAAACATATACGATCTTTTTTTTCGATCAACAAGCAATTATTCCTATTTTAAATAATTGGGGATCACAAATCTTATTGTTATCATTGCAATCCTAAAAAATTAAATCATGAACTATCAGGCATCACCCGACCGTTACAAGAATATGATCTATCGAAGAACCGGCAAAAGCGGCCTTCTCCTACCAGCTATTTCCCTTGGCTTATGGCACAATTTTGGCGGCGTGGATGTTTTCGAAAATGGAAGATCGATCCTGGCTGCAGCCTTTGACGCAGGGATAACCCATTTCGATCTGGCAAACAATTACGGCCCTCCTCCGGGATCAGCTGAAGAGAATTTCGGCAAGGTGTTGGATTTGGATTTCAGAGCCTACCGCGACGAGATGATAATTTCCACCAAAGCTGGATATGGCATGTGGAACGGGCCTTATGGGGAATGGGGATCAAGAAAGTATCTTATTTCAAGTCTTGATCAGAGTCTAAAGCGGATGAGACTCGAATATGTTGATATATTCTATTCCCACCGTCCGGATCCCAACACTCCCATGGAAGAAACCATGATGGCACTGGATCAGGTTGTGAGACAAGGCAAGGCTCTCTACGTGGGAGTTTCAAATTACAGTGCTAAACAAACCGCTGACGCCGCAGAAATACTCGAGAAATTGGGAACTCCCTGTCTGATTCACCAACCCAAATATTCCATGTTCGAAAGATGGGTTGAGGATGGACTGCTCAATGTTATCCAGAAAAAGGGAATCGGTTGCATAGCCTTCTCCCCTCTGGCACAGGGTTTGCTTACAGATCGTTATCTTAAAGGTGTACCCGAAGGCTCCAGAGCCAGCAAGGCTGTGTTTTTAAGTGAAAAACAAATCACCCCTGTCTACCTCGACAAAATCAAAAAACTAAACAGCATTGCATCCGAACGCGGACAAAATCTAGCGCAAATGGCTCTTTCGTGGATTCTAAAAGATGAGCGCATTACCTCCGTTCTTATTGGAGCCAGCAGTGTTAAGCAGTTAGCAGATAATCTTGACAGTCTCAGAAACCTGGAGTTCGCAAAAGAGGAACTAAGTAAAATTGAAAAAATTCTTGCACCCGATGCCTAAAACAAGATGGGGAATACTTGCGCCCGGACATATTGCCCGTGGATTTGTTGCCGGCCTTAAAGTGATTGAAGATGCCGAATTGTACGCGGTTGCTTCCCGATCGCATGAAAAAGCCCAGGAATTTACTCAGGAATTTGGATTCCAAAAGGCTTATGGCAGCTATGATGAACTGGCCAACGACCCTGATGTGGACGTGATTTATGTTGCAACGCCCCACCACCTCCACTTCGAAAATACGATGATGTGCCTTCAAAATGGCAAAGCCGTACTTTGCGAAAAGCCCATTACAATCAATTCAAAACAACTGGAGATTCTTGTAAAGACCGCCCGCGACAACAAGGTCTTTCTGATGGAAGCAGTTTGGACCCGTTTTCTGCCCGGAATAGGGAAGATACTTCAAATGATTGGCGAAGGTCATATTGGGAATCTGAAAATGCTTAATGCCGACTTTGGGTTTAAAGCCCCTTACAATCCCGAATCGCGCTTGTTCAATCCCGTTTATGGAGGGGGAAGTCTTTTGGACATTGGCATTTACCCGGTTTTCCTGAGCCTGCTCTTGTTAGGATATCCTAAGGAAATAAAAGCTGTTGCAGTGAAGGCCCCAACAGGCGTCGACGAATCGGTAAGCATCTCGCTTGGTTATGAAAGCGGAGCACTAGCCAGTCTGCATTGCACATTTGCCACCTTTACAACCACAGATGCCAATATTTATGGGGATCAGGGGAAGATACAGCTCAGGCAGCAGTGGTTCAGGCCGGCTGCGGTTTTGGTGAGCCGGCATAACGAAAAGCAGGAGGAATATGAGTTTCCGGCATTAGCCAATGGCTACGAGTATGAGGCTATGGAGGTAATGCAGTGTTTGAATAAGGGATTGACCGAATCCGCAATACTTGGACTCGACTTCAGCCTTCAACTGATGAGATTGCTCGATGCAATCAGAAAAGAATGCAATATTGTTTATCCAGATTATGACTAAATGAAGAAACTATTATTTACCCTGCTGATAACAGGCCTTTGCGCTTCCGCAAACGCTCAGGAAAAAGACCTCCGACTTTGGGCCGGCCCCGCTTTTAAATACAATTTAAATAAAACATTTCGTCTTGAACTGGAACAACAATTCCGTTTTAACGAGAACATAAGTCAATTCGACTATACCTTCACCGAATTCGCCGTTCGCTACAAAGTGTTCAAATACCTTGATGTTAAGGCTTTGTACCGCCACAGTTTTGTTCCCGAAGGACAAACAGGTTCGCTATTGGATGATTACGATAAATCAAGAGTTGCAGTTAACGCCTCCACCGACATTGAAATTTTCGATACGGATATTAAGGTCGGATATAGGATAATGTTTCAACATTCCTGGGAAAACACCACTCTTGTTGTTTCAAATTATATTCGTAATCGGTTTGAGCTTGATTACAACCTCAGCAAGCTTGTGGATCCTTACGCATCGTATGAAAGCTATTATCGTTTGGACGGCAAAAACGAATTCAGGGAAAACCGATATACCATTGGATTGACTTGGAAGGTTACCGACAAACTTGATATAGATAGTTACTACCGGCATCAGAACGAAATAAACGTGAAAAATCCGGAAACAGATTTCATTTTTGGCTTGGGAGTAATTTATGTTATAAAGTAATTTTCATTTTCGCCACCGGAAGAATCCAGTTTGTGGAGTACCGTTTTTCTTTTCAGGTTTCAAAAAATTATCCCAGTAACTTTTTGGACTTTTCAGAAACAGCAAGGAATTT
>JAIFNN010000080.1 GCA_020047715.1 Bacteroidota bacterium
GAGCCCGACCACGATTCCGGGGTGTATTCCGATTAATCTTCCAAGCCGGAGTTATCCTGACTCAGAATTCGTTTAATGTCTGCATCAGCGTCGTGAAGTTTTAACTTGCAGACTTGTATCAGTTGGGATACTCTTTTTACTTTTCCTGTGAGTTCATCCACATCAAGATCTCCTGACTCGATGAGCTCCAGTATTTCTTCAATCTCTGAAATTGCATCGGAATATTTTATCTGTTGTTTGGCCATGTTGTGATATGTTTTAGGAACTTTTTGTTTTCGAAACAATACTCAGGGAGAAACCCTTGTGGAATTTTGTGGAGAGTTCATCTCCCTCTTTGAGATCCAATGCGTTCTTAACGAGTTTTCCTCCCGAAGAACTTATCGAATAGCCTCTCATTAGAACCTTTTCGGGTCTCAGGTATTCGAGGTTTTTATCGATTGCCGACAATTGTTCGTTTTTGGATTTAAAGGTAATTGCCAAACTCCTTTGCATTCGTGCAGAAATCTGCTCTAAATTCGTGTTCTCAGCCTTGAGATGGCTTATGCAATCGAAGCTGATTCTGTGGGCGATGCCTGTTAGACCATCTTTTTTCCGGTTTGTAAACTGTGCAGCTACAAGCCCGAGGCGCTTGTGGCTTGCGATGAGCTGGCTCCTTTCTTCGTGGATTGTTTGATTTACCAGATATACAAAGTTTTGCGAAAGTTGGAAGAGCCGTTCCTTCTCCTCAGAAATCCTTCTTTCGGCCAGGCTGATTATCTCATTTTTAAGGGTTTCAAGCAGATTGTCGAATTCGAAAAGGGTATCGACAAGAAATTCGGCTGCAGCGGTAGGGGTTTTAACCGAGGTGTGGGCAACGAGGTCGGTAATGGTTTCGTCTCTTTCATGTCCGATGCCACTGATGACAGGCAAAGGGAACTGGGTGATATGATAAACAAGATCGTAATTATTGAAACATTCCAGCTCCGATTGTGCGCCACCTCCCCTGATGATTACAACAACATCGAATTCGTCTTCTTTGTCGTAGATGCGTTCCAAAGCTTGGATTATCGATTCGGCTGCTTTCTCTCCCTGCAGCTGAGCTTGAAAAAGTTCTGTGTGGAAATAATATCCATTTGAATTATGAATAAGCGTGTCCATAAAATCCCCATACCCAGCCGCCGTTTCAGATGATATGACGGCGATTCGCTGAGGAACCTGAGGCAACTCCAACATCCGGTTCATGTCGATTACCCCATCGGCCTGAAGTTTCCTTATGATTTCCTGTTTCTTTCGAGCCAGGTCCCCCAAAGTATAACTTGGATCAATGTCCTTTACGATCAGGGAAATGCCGTATACTTCATGAAATTCAGGTTGAACCCGGATCAAAACTTTTAATCCTGAAGCTAAACGATAGCCCGTAGTGGTTTCAAAGTAGGGGGAGAGCATTCGGAAAGTAAAGGCCCATATGGTAGCCTTTATTTTTGCAAGTATCTGATCGCTTGCTTCGGCTTTTTCTATCAGTTCCAAATAACAATGCCCTGAATTGTTGAGCCTCAGCTCGCTGATCTCTGCAATCACCCATAGAGGATCTGTAAAAGCGGAATTTATTGCCGATTTAATCCTGAAGTTAAGCTGGCTTAGGCTTAGGCTGTCGGGCTTCATACTCACAAAAGGATTACCTTGGTGAAATACTCTTTCCCGTCTTTTCTGGCAACGATTAAAAAAAGTCCTTTTCCCTTTCCTTCCATCTCATCAATCCTTACAAACCCGCCACTGAATGCTTTGGTTCCGGCAAATACGGGTTTGCCTGTGGAACTGGAAATGGTAATACTTGCCTCGCCATCTGAAATGCTGTCGGAGAAAAGCTCGAAACGTCCGGAGTTAGGATTGGGAATGGCGATGAGACCGCTGTTTGAAAAAAGCGGCGACTTTGTATTGAGTAAAAACATTGCCGTAAGAAAGTTCGGCATTCCATAGCCTGATGAGTCGTTTGGGTTGTAATAATGTGATGCCGATCTTCTGATGGCTTGGATTACCTCGTAATTTGTTTTTTCGGGTGCAGTTTCCCACAAACAAGCAACCATACCTGCTATAAGCGGCGCGGCAAAGGAGGTGCCGGATCCCTGACTGACAAGCCCGGAAGAGTTTACAACGGTTGTGCGTGAGCCTACCGCAAGAATGTCGGGTTTGATTCTCATATCGGGGGAGGGTCCTCGAGAACTGAATGCTGCAACCACTCCCAGTGTATCCGTAGCCCCTATCGAAAGCACATTTGGGCCATCTGATGGGGCCGTGAGATATTTCCAAGCTTTATTACCCTCGTTGCCTGCACTTATTACAACAACGATTCCTTTACTAAAGGCTTTTTCGGCTGCACGGGTTACGAGTGTGGTTTTGCCGTCCATATCCGAATAGGAATAATTCAAAGCGGGATCGTCAAAAACCGAATACCCCAGAGAACTGTTGATAATGTCGGCCCCTGCACTGTCGGCGAACTCAGCTGCCAACACCCATAATGCTTCTTCCAGGGGAGTTTCTGATTCAACAATTTCACTTTTTAAAAGGTAGTAGGATGCTTTTGGTGCCGTACCAATAATCTCCCCCGGAATATTGGCCGCCATTGTGCTAAGCACCGACATGCCATGACTTGAGGTGCTGAAAAAATCAAGGGCTGCGCGACTGAAGTCACGGTGGGCGAGCAAGCGCCCCTCATCCCAAAGACTGTCGAAGGCGGGGTAAATATTTGCGCGGTAAAACCCCCCATCGATCACCGCAATTTGAAAACCATTGCCAAGGTAACCGAGATCGTGAAGCGAGTTGCCTTTCATAATCGTGGTCTGCGCCAATGATCTTCCATATTCCAAACCGCTTATTTGCCTGTTTTCATGGGAAATATCAGTTCTATCAGGGAAATGAAAATTGTAGTTTGTCTTTTTTCGGGGGATTTTGTAGTGAAACCCGGAAACAAAGGAAATCCTGTCAAGCGTGTCGAGCAGCAGGCTGTCATAAGTTTCAACAATAACAGCATTAAACCATTTTGAAGCCCCGAGAATGGTGAGGCCCATGTTTTTCAGGCTGTCGAGATATATTGTGCTTACGGGCAGATCTTCCTGTGAGAGACTGATCTTTTGTTTCGCCCGGCGGTCAAGGGATCTTTGGCTAAGAAATGCTGAAGGATTGGCAAGGCTGTATTCCGTACCGACTTTATCGGCCAATGCTATCCAGTATTTCCCGTTGGCAAGGTTTTGCGGAAAAAGGTAAAAGGGGATAAGCAGCAAAAATGATATAGCCAACAGTTTTCTCATTTTATTGTTTCGTTCGTTGTAATAACACGAGGAACTTAAAAGAGTTAAAAGTTCTCGGGATTTTCAATTTCGTCAATATCTCCGATAATGTCTTTCACTTTTTTCGAAAACTCCTCAATGCGTTTGTCCATCTCAGCGTTTGGAAGCATCCTCCCATCAATGTATTCAACCGAAAACTCTTCCTCCCCGGTTTCGCTGTAATAGGTCCACGTACCATGCATGGCACCCATTTGGTAAGAGCCTGTTATGGAGAGACTTCCATCGGGATTGTAGCTAACGAAGCCTCCGTTAAGAGAATCGGCAACAAACCCTCCGGCAATCCTTACCTGATCGTTCTCGTAATACTGCTCCCATTTGCCGTTTTTCAGGTTGTTTTGCCATTCGTGCATTTCAGAGGGACTTCCACCTGCATAGTACTTATAACTCAGACCATGTTTTTTTCCCATTTGATAGGTTTCGCTCACGGCTTTTCGCTTGTCGTAAGTCGAAAAATAATTCCATACTGAGTCTTTCTTCTGGTCAATGTATTTGCCTTCAGACGCGAGGTTTCCGGTCTCGTAAAACATCTTTACATAAGAAATTCTTCCGGTTTCATCAAAGTTCATCACGGCCTGAACAATTCCTCCAGGGTAATATTTTGTTAATTCCCCTACCGGATGACCCACATTAAATGTCCCGTGAGATTTGACCCTCCCGCTTTCGTAGTAGGTTTCCCAAATGCCAGTCTTCCTGCCCGCACTGTCATTTTGGTTAATAGCCTTGTTTTGGGCAAATATCCCTGAAAACAAAAAGGGTAAAGAAAAAAGGAGAAAGGTCTTTCTGAAATCCATTGTAATGTTATTTATAATGCTCATGATTCGGTAAATGTTTTCAAAAATACAAAATTAGCCCTAGCAATATGCAAAATATTGAAACTTAAAAGTTTCAATATTCAAGGATTCTTAGTCCAGGAAATCTGTGAATTGCCTTAGAACGGGGATAGAGCAAAAAAAATGCCGCAAATCCACAAAAAATATTTCGTGAACCTGCGGCGATTTTTGTTGGTATACCTTACTTATTTGACTTCTTCAAAATCAACATCAGTTACTTCCTGATCGCCTTTGGATTTTTCTTTTCCGGCTGAAGCTCCTTCTGCCTGAGGCGCAGACTGAGCGCCCTGACCTTGTGTGGCTTTGTACATTTCTTCAGATGCTGCCGACCATACTTTGTTCAACTCTTCAGTTGCTTTGTCACCATACTTTGTTCAACTCTTCAGTTGCTTTGTCGATGGCGTCAATGTCTTCCGATTTGTGTGCTTCTCTAAGCTTTTTGGCAGCTTCTTCGATTGCTTCTTTCTTGTCGGCAGGGATTTTGTCGCCAAATTCCTTGAGCTGTTTTTCGGTCTGGAAGATCAGTCCGTCGGCGGCGTTCATTTTGTCGACTTTTTCGCGTGCTTTCTTGTCAGATTCTTCATTTTCCTTGGCTTCCCTTTTCATCTTTTCGATTTCGGAGTCGCTTAGTCCTGAGGAAGCTTCAATACGAATGCTGTGTTCCTTGCCCGTGCCTTTGTCTTTTGCATGAACGTTGAGGATACCGTTTGCATCGATGTCGAAAGACACTTCGATTTGCGGGATTCCTCTTGGGGCAGGAGGTATTCCGTCGAGATGGAACCTTCCGATGGTTTTGTTGTCGCGTGCCATTGGCCTTTCACCCTGTAGGATGTGAATCTCAACAGATGGCTGGTTGTCGGAGGCAGTTGTAAAGGTTTCCGATTTTTTTGTGGGTATGGTTGTATTTGACTCGATAAGTCTTGTAAATACCCCGCCCATGGTTTCAATGCCCAGTGAGAGTGGTGTTACGTCGAGCAGCAACACATCTTTAACCTCCCCTGTAAGCACTCCGCCCTGAATTGCAGCACCTACGGCAACAACCTCATCGGGATTAACACCTTTGGAAGGTGCTTTTCCGAAAAATTTCTCCACGATAGCCTGAATAGCTGGAATCCTGGTTGAACCACCCACAAGTATTACCTCATCGATATCCGATGCTGTCATTCCTGCATCCTTAAGTGCTTTTCTGCAAGGTTCGATAGTAGCCTGAATAAGACT
>JAIFNN010000057.1 GCA_020047715.1 Bacteroidota bacterium
CCGATGCCATCAAGGATGAGAATGTGTTGAAGTTCTCGGTTGAGTATGTCGGCAGATACCAACACCGCAGAGATAAGGCAAGCCTTATCTCTGCAACCGAAATAGACATCGAAGTCGAAGACATCGATACCAAAGAGCTGATGGAATCACCCGTTCGCCTGGGTAAGATCGCCGATTACATCCTGGCACACCACAGCCGGAAAACCTACAATCGCGAGTTTACCGCAATGTTTTGCGTCAGCAGCATTGACACCCTGATTAAGTACTACGAACTGTTCCAGGCAAAAAAGGAAGCCGGTCAGCACAATCTGAGGGTTGCAACCATCTTCAGTTACACCTCCAATGAAGACGACAGAGACGCTAACGGTTTCATACCCGAAGAACTGTCAGTAGCGGAAGAACCCCGGGTATTGATGGGTCTGCATGCCCATAGCCGTGAGAAACTGGATGAGTTCATCGTGCATTACAATAGAATGTTCGAAACCAATTTTTCTACCCGCGACAGCGAGTCGTTTTACAACTACTACAACGACATTTCAAAGAAGGTAAAAGAGAGGAAAATAGATATACTGCTGGTGGTGAACATGTACCTTACCGGTTTCGACAGTCCGACCCTGAATACCCTGTTTGTTGATAAGAACCTGAAGTACCATGGGCTGATCCAGGCATATTCCAGAACCAACAGGATACTGAACGAGCAGAAATCCCAGGGAAACATTGTTGTGTTCCGCAACCTCAAGAAAGCTACCGACGATGCCATAGCACTGTTCAGCAACAAGGATGCGAAGGATATCATCATCATGGAACCCTATGAGGATTATGTTAAGAAATTCGGCATCGCCTTTAGTCAGTTGTTGAATATCACACCCACGGTTAACAGTGTGAACGACCTTCAGAGCGAAACGCAGGAACTGGAGTTTATAAAAGCGTTCCGGGAACTGATGCGCATAAAGAATGTACTGACCAGCTTTGCCGATTTCAGCTTCGAACACCTGGCAATGAACGAGCAGCTCTTCGAGGATTTCAAGAGCAAATACCTGGATCTGTACGACAAGGTAAAATCGAATCACCAGAAGGAAAAGGTATCGATCCTGGAAGATGTGGATTTTGAGCTGGAGCTGATCCATCGCGATGAAATCAATGTAGCCTACATCCTGAAGCTGCTGGCAAACCTAAAGGGAAAAGACCCGGAGAAGAAGCGCAAGGAGATCATGGACCTTCTCACCGGCGAAGCACATCTGCGCAGCAAGCGGGAGCTGATAGAGAAGTTCATAGAAGAGAACCTTCCCCATATTGAAGATACCGATGATATCCCCGATGCCTTTGATAAATTCTGGACGCAAGAGCAGGTTATTGCCTTCAGGAAGATGTGCGAGGAGGAGAACCTTGAAGCAGGGAAGGTAGAGAAGATCATTGAGGGCTATCTCTTCGCAGAGCGAGAACCCCTCCGTGACGAAGTCCTTGCTTTGATTGAAGGCGAACCACCTACCCTGCTTGAGCGAAAGAAGGTTGGAGACCGGATCCTAAGCAGGATAATGAGGTTTGTGGAGACTTTTATTAGTGGGATGGGGAGATCGTAATGAACAAAATACCCCCTGAATAGTTTACTTTACAATTCAATAATCCTGTCGAACATGCCTAACCGTTTCATTCAGATTTTTGCGCTTTTCATGCTTATATCAGCAGGTTGCAAAGACAATTCTCAAAAAAAAGTTCAGAATCAAACTGTAGGTAAAGACAGCCTTTCGTGCTGCATTTCCCCGTCGGACGCGTCAAAATACGCTTTGATGATGCAACAAGACACGACTTTGGCGGTTGAAGTACCTCAAGGGATGGTTTTCATTCGTGGAGGCATTTTCAACATGGGAGGCAGGGATAAGAAATTCGCACGTCCCGACGAATTTCCGGTTCATAAAGTAAGTGTGAAAAGTTTCTATATGGATGAGCATGAGGTGACCAACAAGCAGTTTGCAGAGTTTGTGAATGCAACGGGATATATAACCTTGGCAGAAATTGATCCCGATTGGGAAGAAATTAAAAAATCGCTGCCTCCGGGGACTCCAAAACCTCCGGCCGGAGTTCTTGTTGCCGGTTCGATGGAATTCAATCCGCCCGATCATCCGATTCCTCTCGACAACCATATGGCCTGGTGGAAATGGACTGTAGGAGCATCCTGGAAAACACCGGAAGGACCAGGCAGCAACATAGAAGGAAAAGAAGAGTATCCCGTGGTGCATATCAGTTGGTTGGATGCAAAAGCCTATGCCGACTGGGCAGGAAAAAGATTACCAACGGAGGCCGAATGGGAATATGCTGCACGGGCAGGCAACGACGACTTTGTTTACCCCTGGGGAAATGAAGGTGTTGACAAGGGTGCACCCAAAGCAAATAGTTGGCAGGGCAACTTTCCAAACTACAATTCCAATAAAGACGGATTCTATTCCTCGGCACCTGTAAAAAGCTACGCCCCAAACAATTGGGGTTTGTACGATATGGCCGGGAATGTTTGGGAATGGTGCAGCGATTGGTTTCACTACGATTATTACGCTACCTTCAGTGCAGCTGAAATAGCCCGCGATCCCCAAGGGCCGGATCGTAGTTACGACCCGATGGAACCCATGGCACAAAAGAAAGTGATGCGCGGAGGCTCTTATTTGTGCAACGATTCATATTGTGCGGGTTACCGTGCTGCCGCAAGGATGAAATCAACTCCCGACTCAGCCACTCCACACTGCGGATTCCGTTGTGTCAGGGATTTCGTTGAATAAAAGTACTGTACCAATAACCCGATTCCTTAATAATTCTTTTTTGAGTGGGATAGTCAATGTAAACCAATCCAAACCTAGGCTTATATCCTTCAGCCCATTCGAAATTATCGGTAAAACTCCAAACAAAATACCCGTTTACATTAACCCCATCCTTTTTGGCACGCAAAACCTGATGGATATGCTGGTCCAAATAATTGATTCTTTGACTGTCGCAAATTTTACCGTTATCAATGATGTCAGGAAAAGCGGCCCCGTTCTCCGTAACGAAAATCTCCTTGAAACTTTTGTATTTGCTGAACTTCACCAGCATTTCATAAATTCCCTCGGGATAAACTTCCCAATTCATAACTGTGGTTTCCACTTCTCTTGCTTTGGCTGAAATAATCCTGGCCCACAATAGAGGAATTAACGGGGAACAGGAAACCATTTCACGGGTATAATTCTGAACCCCAATAAAATCCATATCGAACGCAAGTTTTTGCTCATCTCCATCTTTAATAAAAGGCTCAAGCCTTTGCAGCATCTTGAGATCATTAACCGGATAACCAAGTCCTGCGAGGGGTTCCACAAAAAGCCGGTTCATAAGCGCATCGATACGGATTGCTGCATTGGAGTCTTTTGAAGAGTGCCCATAAGGCATAATATAGGAAGAAGAAAAAGTTGTACCGATCCGGCTATTCTCAACCATTGACCGAACCACCCGGCCTCCCTCTGCCTGACACATTGCAGCATGATGAGCAGCAGCCAAAAAACTTTTCAGCCCTTTTCGCCCGGGTGCATGTCGGCCTAAAAAATATCCTACCCCCGTAAAAACCATGGGCTCATTTAGAATCATCCAACGCTTCACCCGATCGCCGAAATAAATTGTACAAACTTCGACATAGTCACTAAACCAGTTTATAACTTCCCTGTTGGTCCACCCCCCTTTTTTTTCCAGCTCGTATGGAAGATCCCAATGATACAAGGTTACCCAGGGCTCGATTCCCAACTCCAGGCAAAAATCAATAACACGGTTATAGAAATCAATGCCATCCGGGTTTACAGCACCCGTCCCGTTGGGAATTATCCTGCTCCATGCAATGCTAAACCTGTAGTTGGGGATTTTAAGCCGCGCCATGATGGATATATCATGCGTATATTGGTGGAAATAGTCACAAGCTGTATTTCCGTTCTGGCTCATATGGATTTTCCCTTTGGTATTGGCGAAAACATCCCAAATAGACTTACCCTTTCCTTCGGCATTCCAGCCGCCTTCAATCTGGTAGGCAGCAGAAGACACTCCCCATTTGAAATCCTTTTCCGTAATGCTCATTTAAGAAATCGTTTTTGTCTAGAGCTGTTGTGATATTTTCTTTATTACTTTATTTCTGAATTTCTTTAGTGTACGGGGAATACGGCTCTTCTTAGACTCTTCGGAACTTGCACTGGCAAGATGGTCTACGAGTATTTTATTCAGAATTTCTTCAGTTTGATCAGGAAAATCGACCTTAATGATCCTGCCTTCAATAATCCAGTTTTTTATCTTGTCCAGATTTTCCTCTTTAAGTCGCTTCATTACCGGAACGCCCATTTCTTTGAGGGCCGCAGCATTGCATTGTTGCTCATACTGGCCTTTCATGGGGATTACCATCAGCTTTTTGCCCATGAAGAGTGCTTCAGCAGGGGTCTCAAATCCGGCACCACAGAGTACACCTTCAGATGTTGCCATACTTTCAACAAAAGCCTCGTTGTTTATTGGGAAAACGAGAATATTATCTTCGCTGTAGCTCTTCTTGCTATGTTTAGTGAAAACCTGCCAGCGTATGTCTTCACATTGCTTTAATACCTTTATAATACCTTTGTCGTGATAGGCGGGAAGGTATACAGTGTAATGTCCCTTGTTTGTAATTTTCTGATCCCTAATCTGCTGGCGAATAACCGGCGGGAAAATATTCTGATCGTACTCTTTGAAATGAAATCCGTAATGGACTGTTGCCGGAGCATAGTTCATCAGGATAGCTTTTCCCAGCATATCTATTTCTTTGGGCTGGGGAGCATTCTCATTTAAAACAGCAGCCTGATGGCTTAATGCAATGCACTTTATATTTTTAAAATCGCAAGCCCAAGCTGAAACGGGCTCAAAATCACTTATGATAAGATCGTAATTCTCAACGGGAAGGGAGTTTATCTCAGAGAACAATTCCTTGATGTTGCTTTTTCTATAGGTTTCCAGAAAATCAACTCCTCCTTTCTCCCCAAAAATAAAACTCAAGCCAATAAATTTATAGCTAATGGGGAAGGACAAATCAACATCAGCCTGTGTACCGCTAACCAAAATATCAACTTCATGATTCTTTTGCAACAAGGGCACAATATCCCTTGCCCGGCTCAAATGTCCGTTGCCGGTTCCCTGCACAGCATATAATATCTTCATTTTTTCATGTTGTTAAATTCCTGCAACATATTGTCAAACAGCTGGGTATTGTTAAGATCTACCTCATCGTCATCCTTTTGAAACTTCATTTTCAGCTTATCGCTCTCCTTAAACTTGAAAATTTTCCATTTCCCCTTCGAAAATTCAAGGGCCGACAAACTCTCCACCCAATCGCCCGAATTCAGGTAGGTTATCTTTCCCTGCTCATTCGAAATGGTTCTGATTTCAGGGTGATGAATGTGTCCACAAACAACATAATCGAAATTGTTGCTGATGCCAATGTCGGCAGCTGTTTGCTCGAAATCGTTTATAAATGAAACCGCAAGTTTCACACTTTCTTTTATCTTCTTCGACAATGACAATTTCCCCTTTCTGAAGATTTTTTCAGAAAAAAAGTTGAAAAGGCGGTTTATGATGATCAGAGTGTCGTACCCTATTGCCCCTAATCGTGCCAGCCATTTTGAGTGCTGCATCGTTACATCAAACACATCCCCATGAAATACCCACGCTTTTTTGCCTTCGGGTAAATCAAGCACAAGTTTGTTGACGATATGCAGGGTTCCCATGTTCAGGCCTTCGAATTTGCGAAGCATCTCATCGTGGTTGCCCGTTACATAATAAGTTGTTACGCCTTTACCCATCCAGCTGAATAGATGCTTCACAACTTTCATATGGCTTTTGGGCCAGTATTTTTTGCTGAACTGCCAAATATCAATGATATCGCCGTTAAGAATAACCACTTTTGGTTTGACTCCCTTTAAATAATAAAGAAGTTCTTTTGCATGGCATCCATAAGTACCAAGGTGGATATCTGAAAGTACCAGAATATCCAACTTACGCCGGTTTTTTCTCATTCTGACGTTTTAATGTTTTAGGCTTGGATAGAAATCGGAAAAAAGGGACAAAAGGATTTTTGAAATTAAATCCTCTGCACGGAAAAGGAGCCTTAAGAAGGAATTTTCAGGATAGAAGATTTTCTTCGAACTCTTACTTGTTCGGAAGGAAAATACTTTTTTAAGCACACGAAGATTGTTAACTGTCATAATAATAAGTTTTCCAAAATTACCCGTAGCTTATAAACTGAACATGAATTTGATATTACCAAATTGTTAATGCCCCTTGAAATGGGTTTGAGGTTAAATATGTTGGTAAATCGCTTGAGATATTCATTAGTGTACATTCAAAATGTGTAAATTTGAATACCAAAATCCCAGGCTTGCATGAATCTTACTTTTGACAATGTATTGCTAATAGGTTCACTGCTTTTGTTTGTCAGCTTGTTGGCAAGCCGGAGTGCAAAGTTTGGCATCCCTGCCCTTCTTTTGTTTCTCCTTGTTGGAATGCTTGCTGGTTCAGAAGGTTTGGGAGGGATTAATTTTTACGACCCTGCAATTGCAAAGTTCATTGGCTCGGTTGCATTGAGTTTCATCCTTTTTTCCGGGGGGCTCGAAACCCGTTGGACGGATATCAAGCCTGTTCTCTGGCATGGGATAGCCCTTTCAACCCTCGGAGTTTTAATCACAGCTATAACGATAGGATTACTGGTAACTACCTTTACTGATTTTTCTCTTCTCGAGGGATTACTGCTGGGCGCGATTGTTTCATCGACCGATGCTGCGGCTGTTTTCTCCATTTTGCGTTCCAAAAGCATCGGGTTAAAAGGGCGAATCAGGCCTATTCTGGAGTTGGAAAGCGGAAGCAACGACCCCATGGCTTATTTCCTTACCATCGTGTTCACCTATCTGCTTGTGAACAAAGATGCCAGTTATGCTTCCCTGATACCCATGTTTTTCACCCAAATGGCCCTGGGTGGAATAATTGGCTATGTAATGGGCGTTTTAATGCACCGTGCAATTAACTGGATCAAACTTGAGTTCGAAGGTCTTTATTCGGTTCTCCTGCTCACATTTGTTTTCTTTATTTTTTCGTTCACCGAATTTATAGGGGGGAATGCTTTTCTTGCCGTATACATCTCTGCTTGCGTTCTTGGTAACCGAGACTTCATTCACAAAAAGAGTCTAATCAAACACTTTGACGGAAACGCGTGGATGATGCAGATAATACTGTTTGTAACTTTGGGGCTTTTGGTTTTCCCGAGTCAGATCATTCCGCAAATAGGTTTGGGGATTTTGATCTCCCTGCTGCTGATTTTTGTAGCAAGACCGGTAAGCGTTTTCATTTCCCTGGCCTTTTTCAAATTGGGAGCCCGCAAGAAATTCTTTATCTCATGGGTGGGCCTGAGGGGTGCCGTGCCGATTGTTCTGGCTACTTTTCCGCTAACCGCGGGAGTCGATAAGGCAAACACCATTTTTAACCTTGTGTTTTTTATTTCACTGACTTCGGTGTTGATTCAGGGAACAAGCCTGCCCATGGTGGCCCGGTGGCTGAAGCTGATTGTGCCCCTGAGCCTCAAAAAACAGTCGGTGTTGGATTTGGAACTTGCCTGGAAAACCAAATCCATTTTCCGTACCGTACATATCGATCCCGATTTCAGCTGCATTGGTAAATCGATTGTTGATTTGGGCTTGCCAAACAGCATTATTATCGCATTGATCGAAAGGAACAACAAATTCTTTATTTCCGACGGATCAACCAAACTAATGAAAGGCGACAGCCTTTATATCATGGCCGATGATCTGAATGCTATTGAAAAACTGTACAGTTGTATTGGAAAGGAAATTGAACCATTAGCTGAATCCAAAACAGCATTTAACATATAAATAACTTGTTCCTTACCATTCTTTTTTATATTTGCAGATGACAGGGCATCGAAAAAAAAACTTCACTTTAATTATTTAGACTCTGTAAATTATTAATAATTCGCATTGATGGATTAACCTCCATGGTTTGACCAAGACTGCTTTCTCCGATTCAACGGGGAACGATGGGCTTAAAAAACAGGCGAACAAAGGATACTTCAGCGCAATAAAAAATACAATGTTATGATGAAATTCAAAACAATATTACCGGCAATTGCAATTCTGTTCAGCTCAACAAACATAATTGCGCAGGCAACAGGCACACTGACGGATTCAAGGGATGGCCGCACCTACAAAACCGTTGTGATCGGCACCCAAACCTGGGCATCAGAAAACCTAAATGCAATCACTTTTAATAATGGCGACACAATACCTGAGGCGAAAACCGAGGAAGATTGGAAAAAAGCAGGAATTGAAGGAACCCCTGCCTGGTGCTATTATGACAATGACCATTCCAATGGTAGTTCGTTCGGAAAGCTTTACAATTGGTACGCAGTGAAAGACCCTCGGGGTATTGTCCCTAAAGGCTGGCACGTGCCCTCAGACAGCGAATGGACAATCTTTACAAATTATTTAACTGGAAGCAGTTCCGTCAAGAAAAAGAAAGCTCAAAAAACCGCGGTGAATGAAAAGACCGATGACGGCATTAAGAAAAGCGGATTCCTTGGCCTTCCCGGAGGTTACCGCGATGAAGAAGGCTTGTTCCACGATTACGGATACGACGGCGGATGGTGGAGCTCTACCGAAAGTGACACTAACGACGCCTGGGGCCGTGGCCTGTATTACCTTTACGGCAACGTTTTCCGTTACGACTTTTCCGCTCAATACTGCTACTACAGCAAATCGAATGGACTTTCGATAAGGTTTATGAAAGATTAAACCTGAAATCCAGATGATCAGGATTAAAAATTAACTTTGGGTAGTAACATGATGGAAAGAATCAAAGTTTCCAAAAATATCTATTCTATTCAAGCAATTCTGAAAGGAGAATCTGGCAACTCGGAAATATTTCTACAATTCCACGGAGAAGGAACCATTGAATTGGAGAGTAATTTGCAGTTAAACGAGAACTCCTGGCTACTAAAGACTTTTTATTTGAGGGAATAGACTCTACAGACGCGTTTTGCTATTATATAACATTCCCTCTTGGGTTCTATCCCATGATCTTTTTGCTGATTTTTGTAAAAAAAACCAAACATGGGAAAAACTTTTGTCGAGAAGATACTTGATGCGCCAGAAGGGTCAATCGTATTTCGCAAACCAGACATCCTGCTTACTCACGATAACACTGCCTCCATCAATAAAACCTTTCAGCAGATGAAGGGGCAAAATGTGATGTACCCCGATCAGCTCCTTGTTGTTCTGGATCACAACGCCCCTCCCACCAATGCCAAGCTGGCAAACGATTATCAGGCCATCCGCGATTTCGCTGCCAAACAGGGGATAAAGAACTTTTACGATGCGGGTCGCGGGATATGCCACCAGATCATGTCGTACCACGCCAAACCCGCGATGATCATCGTTGGCAGCGACAGTCATACCTGCACCGCAGGAGCCTTCAACGCCCTCTCAGCGGGCATCGACCGAACGGAATCGGCAGGGATATGGCGGCGGGGTGAAACCTGGTTCAGGGTTCCCGAGTCGATGAAAATAAGCCTTACGGGAAAGCTCAAAGCCGGGGTTTATGCAAAAGATCTTTCCTTATGGATCATTGGCATGCTGGGAGCCGATGGCGCCAACTATATGTCAATTGAGTTTCATGGCGGGGGAGTCGCCTCACTCGGCATATCCGACCGGATGACCCTGGCTAACCTGGCTTCTGAAATGGGTGCGAAAAACGCGGTCTTCCCCCCTGACGAAGTGCTGGCAGAATTTTATGGGCGTAAGAAAGTCGACGGAATATGGGCCGATGCAGACGCACATTACATAAAAGAGTTCAGCATCGACCTCGATGCAGTTTACCCGTTGGTTGCCGCTCCCCACAACGTGGAAAACGTTCACTCTGTGAAAGAAGTAGAGGGGACACCGGTGCAGCAGGGGCTCATTGGAACCTGCACCAACGGCAGGATTGAGGATCTGCGGATTGCTGCCGAGATCCTTGCCGATAAACCCGTTAAATCCGGTTTTCAGCTTAATGTAATCCCAGCTTCGAAGGAAGTCTATTTACAGGCTCTGAAAGAAGGGCTTATTGAAACACTGATGAATGCCGGAGCCAATGTACTGAGCTCATCATGCGGGCCCTGTTTGGGCACGGGACAAGGCATCCCAGCCGACGGGCAGACCGTTATTTCAACCGCAAACCGCAACTTCCTGGGTCGCATGGGCAACGAGAAAGCTTCGATTTACCTGGCATCCCCCGCAACCGTGGCCTGGTCGGCTGTGATGGGCAAAATTACCGATCCCAGGTTGGAAGGCTGCTCGGAGGTTTTCCCTTATACCCGCGAAGAAGCACAGACCCTGAGCATCTCGGCATCCGACAACCGAAAAACAAACAAAGTCTGGAACTACAAGGACGCGGATAACATGAACACCGATCAGATGTTCGCCGGTAACCTCACCTATAATGTTTTAAGCTCCGATGCCGCGGCTATAATGCCTCATCTTTTCATGGGATTTGATCCGAATTTCACAAAAAATGTGGAAACAGGCGACATCATCATCGCGGGCGAGAATTTCGGCTGCGGCAGTTCACGGGAGCATCCCTCCGTTGGACTTGCTTATGCCGGTATCAAAGCGATAATCGTTAAATCGGTGAACCGCATCTTTTACCGTTCGTCAATCAATCAGGGACTGGCATTAATTGTTTTCCCGGAGGCTGTTGACGCATACAATGCCGGCGACGCTGTGGAAATTGATTTCATGGGAGGAAAAGTCACCATTGCCAGCAAGACCTTTACTTTTGAGCCCTTGCCGGATAAGCTCATGGAGATTATTTCGAAAAAGGGATTGGTGAACTGGATTGCAGGATGACAAAAAAACAACCCACATCAACTATGAATTCTTATAAGTCAATTCCAAAAAGTTTACTCGCGGCTCTTCCTGTTATCGCTCTGAACATGGGAGCCACGGCACAATCCACACCGCCAAACATTGTCTTTATTCTCACAGATGATATGGGCTGGAAGGACCTTGGATGTTACGGGAATCCTTTTAATGAAACGCCAAACATCGATAATCTCGCCAAGGAAGGAATACGTTTCACCCAAGCTTATGCTGCCTGTCCGGTTTGTTCCCCTACACGCGCATCCATTCTCACAGGGAAATATCCCGCACGATTGCAGCTTACCAATTTTCTTGGAGGCACGCGGACGGATGATAAATCGCCGGTGCTGCCTGCCATGTTTAAACCTTATCTGGAAGCACAAGAAACAACGATTCCCGAGCTGCTCAGACAGAAAGGCTACTCAACCGGAATGGTGGGGAAATGGCATGTGGGCGACCACGATTCGATAGCCCCATGGAGCCAGGGGTTTGATTTTTGCCGCTTGATCGGCAAAAACGGATTGGATTATTATAACTATTCGATTTTTCTGGATTCTTATCAGAATGAGTTCAACGATCAGGGTACCGAATACATAACCGACAAGCTGACTCAATATGGGATGGATTTTATAAATCAGAACGCAGAAAAACCATTTTTCCTCTACCTAGCATATTCTGCGCCACATGTATTGATTGTTCCCAGAGGCGACAAGCTCCGCAAGTATCTTTTCAAATATGGGAAATCCGAGGAGAAATTCAACCCGTATTATGCCGCGGTGATGGAAAGCATCGACGACGGGGTGGGTGCGATTGTTCAAACCCTCCGCGAGCAGGGATTGCTCGAAAACACCCTTATTGTTTTCACCTCCGACAACGGGGGACTTGGACTTGATGAGCTGGGCCCTACTCCAACGTCCAATGCTCCGCTCCGCAAATGGAAAGGCCATATTTACGAGGGAGGAACGCGAGTACCGGCAATTTTCAGCTGGCCCGCAAAATTCCCCAAAGATAAGGTGTCGGATCAGTATTTCAGCAGTATCGACTACCTTCCTACATTTTGCGAACTCACGGGCATTGCTGAATTGCCCTCAACTGTGGACGGTCAAAGTATTTTACCCTTGCTGGTCAATCCCGAAAAGCAGGAAACCCAAACCCGGCCGTTGTTTTGGCACTATCCGCATTTCTCCAACCAACTGGGCCGACCGGCGGGTTCTGTTCGAGTGGGCGACTACAAACTCGTTGAGAACTATGAAACAGGAGTTTTGGAGTTATTCAACCTAAAAGAAGACATTGCAGAGTCTAAGGATCTTTCGAAGAAGATGCGACAAAAAACCAGCGAGATGCAATTGCTCCTGACAAACTGGAGAAAAGAGGTCAATGCCCAAATGCCACTGCCTAATCCGCTTTTCCAAAGCGATAAAAATTAAAACGGAATACGACTATTTCGTTGCAATGCATTGCTTAAAACGCTATGGCCTTTTGAAGTAAACTTTTTTACCTCAAAAGGCCATAATAATTTTTCACCGGGAAATACCTAAAATATGAATTATATAAGGAGAATTCCGCTTTTTCTGCAATGGGCCACCATTTCTCCCGGCCATACCGAGCTTTGGATTTCGCCAATATGAGCCTTGCGCAGGAAAAACATGCACATGCGCGACTGGCCGATACCTCCGCCGATTGACTCGGGAAGCTCTCCATTCAGCAGCCTGCGATGAAACTGAAGTTCGCTCCTGTGCTCCTGTCCGCGAAGTTGCAGCTGAAGCTCCATTGCCGCCTTGTCGACCCTGATTCCCATGGAGGAAACCTCGAAAGCCAGTTTAAGAATCGGATTCCATAAAATAATGTCACCGTTCAGACCTTTGTATCCGTTTACTGTTGGAGTTGTCCAGTCATCATAATCCGGAGCGCGGCCATCGTGGGGTTTGCCGTCGGCCATTTCTCCCCCGATACCGATCACAAAAACTGCCCCGTACTGTTCGGCCACCTTGTCCTCTCGCTGTTTAGGCGTCAGCTCGGGATACATCTCCAAAAGTTCCTCAGCATGAAAGAAAGTAATGTTTTCCGGAAGCAGGGGTTCGATTTGCGGATACCGCTCATAAATCACAAATTCGGTTCTCACCATGGAGCTGTATACGCGTCTGACGATCTCCTTCAGATAATCGAGGTTCCGTTCTTCCTTGCTGATAACTTTTTCCCAATCCCACTGATCCACATAAACGGAATGAAGGTTATCCAGCTCCTCATCAGGGCGGAGTGCGTTCATATCGGTATAAATACCATGATTCATGCGGATTTCATAATCGCAGAGCATCATTCGCTTCCATTTCGCGAGCGATTGGACTACTTCGGCTGTTGCATTGCCCAAGTCGAGAATCGGAAACGATACCGGTCGCTCGATGCCGTTGAGATCGTCATTGATACCGGTTCCCCTCATAACGAACAAAGGAGCCGTAACCCTGCGCAGTTTGAGATCAGAGGAAAGTGAGGATTCGAAGAAATCCTTAACCTCTTTGATTGCCATCTCGGTTTGCTTCAGATCGAGCAATGATTTGTATCCTTCGGGAATAATCAGTTTCATAGTTTATTTTGGTTTTGTTGTTATACATGCCTCTCCCTTCGGAGAACGCGTTTAAAGAAGATTTGATACAGCATCCGTAAATGGCTAAAAAAGACCGCCATTCCGATAAATCTCCATCTGTACTTCAGAGAATCCCTCTCCTTCTACAGTAATACTTTTAGTAACATTTATAATAGTTCCTTTTAAGAAATCGACTTCAATTTCATCGTCGGTATCGAGTTTGAGCAAGTTTACATTCTCGCACACCATGATGGGAAAAGCAGCGTTGATGGCATTTCTTTCATAAATGGCGCCAAATGATTCTGCAACAAGACACTGGATTCCCAATGCACCGAAGCAATCAACTGCCTGTTGCCGTGAACTGCCCGACCCGAAATTCTTGCCAGTAACTACAATATCCCCTTTTGTGGCTTTTTTTGCGAAGTCCTCATATCCCTTGAGGTTATCGAAGGTATATTGAGCCATTTCCTCAGGTTTTGTTATGGTGAGGTAGCGGTTATGGAAAATCATATCTGTATCGATGTTGTCGATGCTTATATTCCAAGCTTTTCCCTTTACAATGACTGGCTTTTCGGAAATTGGCTTTTCAGATTTTGTCAGGCTGCTAACGCCTTCCGATTTTTCAAACTCCGGAAACAATGCAGGCTCGTCGGGTATCTGGTCTGGCGTGGTAATGTAACCAGCCACAGCCGAAGCTGCTGCGATTGCAGGAGATGCCAGGTAAACTTCCCCTTTGCCTTGTTTTCCTGTAAAATTACGGTTGCCCGTGCTTACCGTTATCTCTCCCTGACCGTTTTGTCCAACCTGTCCGGCAGCGCATCCCGCGCATCCCGCATTGGATACCAGGGCGCCCGCGTCCTTAAAAACATCCAGCAGTCCCTCGTCAAGGCATCTGCGCCATACGAGGTCGGTGGAGGGAACAATTTTCAGCACCACGCCGGGAGCAACTTTCCTCCCCCGAAGTATCTCTGCGGTTGCGCGCATATCTTCTATCCTTCCATTGGTACAACTCCCAATAAAAGCAGAATCGATTTTTATTTTCCGCACACTGTCAACATCCACAGCATCATGAGGTTTACCCGGACGAGCAACCATAGTTTTAAATGCTGTTGCATCGATTTCATGATATTGAAGGTAGCGGGCATCCTCATCGGCGAATACCGGGGGGATTTTCCGGCCTGTACGTGCTTCGCAATAAGTCTGCACGATTCGGTTAGGGGTGAAAAGAATTATAATTGCTCCCATCTCGGTTGCCATGGAAGAGATGGTGATTCGATCGTCAAGACCAAGTGAATCGACCGCATCCCCATATATTTCGATGCTATAACCCAACATGCTGTTTGCCCCGAACTGCGACAGGAGGTTAAGAACAATGTCTTTTGCATTTATTCCCTTTGGAAACTTGCCTTTTAGAAAGAAACGCACACTCTCGGGAACTTTGAACCAAACCTTGCCTTTTGCCCAGGCTGCGGCGATGTCGATGTCGCCCATCCCCTGCCCAAACGCCCCCACAGCTCCCAGAATATTAGCGTGGGAATCGGTTGAAACTGCAGTAGAACCCGGATACGCCAGGCCTTCCTCAATGAGAATATGCGTGCCGATTCCCTTGTCTATGTCATATACCTTTATACCATGCTTCCGCGCAAAAAGCCGGCAAAGCTGCTGGTTTACAGCATATTTCTGATCGGAACCTGTGGGATTGCAGTCAAATGTGAAAAATGTTTTCGAGGGATCCTCTACCCCGAGATGAAAGTCGTCAATGTTTTTAACCACATTGGCTCCCCCGAAATCGCGGGCAACACGGGCATCAATAACAACATCAATAATCTCTCCCGGCTTTACAAATTCCCTTCCGCAGTGGCCGGCAAGAATTTTCTCAACAATTGTCATTCCCATACTCAAAAACTTGTATTTGTAAGGATTTCTCGTAAATAAGTTTCAAATATAAAGGAAAAGCATTGGTTTTTTTATGCTTTTAAAAATATTTTAGCTCTTGCAGAAAAAAACAAAATTCTTAACATATCCATTGAATTCGCAACATTATTTAAGCATCCTAGCAAATTATGGACATCCACTATATTGGAAGTGCTGTTACTGTTTTGGCTTATTTGATGTTTGGGCCAGCTTTCTGGAGATCATCCAGCAATTCCGGCACTAAAACAAAAGGATCATAGGGTCTTCCTTTTATCACAAGGGTTTCGACGGGCAGATATCCCCTATAACCTTTCTTTTCAAGAATTTTTACAAGCCGGGGGAAATCGGTACGAATACCGCTTCCCAGACCAAAAA
>JAIFNN010000242.1 GCA_020047715.1 Bacteroidota bacterium
ATTTGTAAAAAAATCTTATTATGATTTCACAGGACTTATTAAAAGGCAGCATCAGAACCATTGTCCTTAAGCTGCTCTCTGATCATGGCAGGCTTTATGGTTATGAGCTCACACGCAAGGTTGAAGAGTTGTCGGATGGACGGATCAAACTCACCTGGGGGGCATTGTACCCTAGCCTTCATAAGTTGGAAGCTGATGGGCTAATAGTTTCCGAAGAAATAATTATCGGCAAACGGGTTCGACGCTATTACTCCCTTTCTGAGGAAGGCAGGCGGAGCACAGTTTTACGTCTGGATGATTTTGTGGAATACATAAATACCATGAAAGCCATACTGAGTCTCAAACCAGATTTTTCGGTATGAAAACACTTAATGATTCTCAGACTGATCTCATTATAAAATGGGTAAGGTCTAATCACCTTACGATCAGCTCGCTTGAAAATGAATTTATCGATCACATATGCTGTGATGTTGAGGAACTTTTGAATGAGGGCATAAGTTTCAAAACCGCTTTTGAAGGTATTCGCAAGGAGTTGGGAGATGATATTCTATTGAGTCTGGAGAAGCAGACCATTTTAAAACTAACCTATAATCAAAGAATTATGAAATTTATGACACGTTTGGTAGGGATTATTGTCCTACTCTCGTTTTTCACCGCAATTGTGACCAGAGTATTTGGAAGTGAATCATGGAAAACACTAATGGCCGGCGGGATGCTTGTTCTTGGTCTTGGCTTTGCTCCTCTTTTCTTTTATGATCATTATCAGCATCATGAGAGTAAAGGTCAGAAGGTGTTGCATATATTCGGCTTTCTGTCGGCCCTTCTGGTCCCAATAAGTGCTTTTTTGGGATTGTTAAATTCACAATATTCAATTATTGTGATGGCAGCGGGAATAATTTTTCTCATACTCGGTTTCATTCCCCTTTCATGGATTTCTGTTTCAAAGGGACCTGCACGAAACACCTTTGCAGGGAGCATAATATTTCTGTTGTTTATTGTAGTTCTTGCCTTTGGCTTTTTAAATGTGAGGCTTTCTAAAGAAAAACTCAACTCCTGGGTCCATATTTCCAACTCCACCAAACAGTCTGCGATTAACTTAGGGGAAATGAATTCCGACTTCATGACGGAATTATCAAGCGATACAGTTGCTTTAAAACTTGCCTATGAAATTTCAGAGAGGAGCAATAAATTGGTTAATAGAATATCGGCTTTCAGAGATGGCTTTATTCTTAAACTTGATCCTTCCTACAATGGAAGTGATTTGTTTTTCCATGGAATGGATAGTCATTATGCAGGATCCGATCTTTTAATAAAAAGCGAGAAAACGGATATGATTCTGCTTGACTTGATGGAGTATGAAGAATGGCTCAATTCAATGATTTCTGACGAGAATGATAAAGTGAAGCAAAAGATCAGCGGAATTTTAAAACACTCATTTTCAATGCGTGAAAATGATTTGTCGATGCAAAAGAAATACTTATTCAGGGATTTTCCTGCCATTACTGATGTTGCTGTTTTAAACAGTTTGATATTAAATATACGAATGGCTGAATATCAGTCATTGCGATTTCTATCAGAAGCTGAATCCAAAAACTTATAAAAAAGATATTATGAAAAAGTCAATTATTATTGCTGGAATAATTATCCTTACAATCGTTATAATGGGAATTATTTTCAAGAGGCTCCATTGGCCCGGAGCAGGGATCATGTATACTCTGGGGATCCTGCTGTTTTCTGTTGTTTTTATACCTGCTTTCATTGTTTCTCTGGCAAAGCAGATGAAGGTGGAAGGATCTCGAATCAGCAGCATATTTCTCTTTTTTGGTTTCACAGGAATTATTGCCTTTACCTTTGGAGGGTTGGCAAAGCTGATGCATTGGCCTGGCGCTAACTTTGGTTTATTAGGAGGGATTGGGTTGCTTTCGTTTGGGTTGCTACTTTTTATGCTGCTCAATCGCAAGGAAAATGGAAGAGTCTCTATGATTTCGGTGCTAATTGTAGTAATCCTTTTAGGTTCGTTTAGTTTTAATATTTTCAGATCCGGAAACATCCGAAATGTTAATGAAGGTTGTGCAATAAATGGAGCATCTTTTTTCGAGAGTTCACAGATATTCCGCAAAGAATGCGACAAGCTCATCAATGAAAAGTTGATAGCGGATTCGTTGAGTTCCTATTCTATTGGGAGGAATGATTTATTGAAGCTGCATTTATTAGCGCAGGAGACAGAACTTCTCATCAATGGAATGCTAGAGAAGATATGGTTTGCAGAGAATAAAGCATTGGACGGATTGGAACCCGGCGGGAAAAGCTCCGGTAATAGAGACTTATGGGATCAAATATTTAGTATTCTGATGTCTGATGAAGGTCTTCCTATGCTAGACAGGAAAATGTCGGATTACAGAAATTTTATACTTTCGTTGGAAGGATTGCCGTCCGATGAAATTGCAAATATCACTGCTGATCTTATCTATCCGTTCCGACAAGAAAATGCTGGAATCCAGAATATTTATCTCTTCGTTAATGAGTTTGGTCCGGAGGTTTCCATTAATGCTTTACTCTTATGGCGGAGCAAAGTATGGGAGACTGAGTACAAGATTCTTGACCATTTTATTAATACGAAGTTATAAAGGCTTTGAGTTATCTGTTAACTGCTTACTTTTTTGTATCGAAAGCAATCTATTAAATGGTCGTTCACTACCCCAATAGCTTGTAAATGAGCATAAATGATAGTGGACCCAACGAATTTGAACCCTCTTTTTTTAAGGTCAAGTGAGATTTGGTCGGAAAGATTGGTTTTTGCAGGCAGTTCGGAAAGGGCTGTAAATTGGTTGACAATGCTTTTAGTGTTAGTAAACGACCAGATGTATTTGTCAAAGGATCCGTATTCCCTGGCTATTTCAAGAAACTTCTGAGCATTGTTGATGGTAGCTTTTATTTTTAGTCGGTTTCTTATTATGCCGACGTTTTGAAGCAGTTCCTCCAGCTTTTTATCGTCGTACAGCGCGATTTTAGCCGGGTCAAACCCGTCCATTGCCTTACGGTAATTTTCTCTTTTTCGTAATACGGTAAGCCAGCTCAAACCAGCCTGAGCCGATTCAAGAACCAGGAATTCGAAATGCTTCAGATCATTATGTACCGGGACTCCCCATTCCTCATCATGATACCGAACATATGTAGGATCGGTTCCACACCAGGGGCATCGTATTTTATCTGTGTTGCTCATTTATTGCTTGTTGCATCGAAATTTAAAATTCAAACAGGTTATTCTTCTCATTGCAATCGGGATACCCTGATGTGTCCAAATAAATCTTTTCAGGTTGTTTTTTTGTTGGAATACTCAAATTAAAGTTTTTTGACAGGCACCATTGTTTTCCCCCCAGAATATGCTCCTCGGAGCTTCCATCATCAAAGCTTATGATTAATTTGGAAGGGAAAGGCATTCCCCCGATATTCTCGAGAGCTATGTCAATAAGTTCGTTTGCAAATTTAACTGATTGAATTGACAAATCAGTATATCCATAACGATTAAACCATGGTTCAAAAAACCAGGAGTAGTCTTCACCGGTAACATTATTGCAGGTAAAGAAGAAATCCCAGGGTGTAGGGTGTTTCCCTTCCCATCTTTTAATGAATTCCACAATGCATTTTTGAAACATCTCTATGCCCATAATATCCCTTAGAGTCCAAAAGGCAAGGCTCGGCCGCAAGTATTCATGAATCTGGAATATGTTGTTGGAGATGTCGATTGAATTAACCATTTGAGGGATATCGATTTGTGATCCGGCAATTACCGGGTAGAATTCAGTGTACGATTCACGCAGGTTTAAACTGCTGTCGCGTTTCGAATGCACATCCATGCCCAGCATGGTTACCAATCCTTCATCCAACCAACCATGTCTGCGTTGATTGGTTCCCACCAGAAAGGGGAAGTAGGTATGGGCAATTTCGTGGCTGGTTAAAAAAATTGCCTCAGCCAAACTGCCGTCATTATCATTAATAATCATGGGGTATTCCATGCCTCCGGTTCCGTTGAACACTGTCATGGAAGGGTAGGGGTAATCCACTCCAACAACATTGTTTTCAAGTTCTTCAATACTCCATCGAGCAATTTCGGTAACCTTGTCAAAACTCTGGAAGTTTGGGCTATAGGCTGATTGCACCAGAATGTTTTTCCCAGAGCGATTTTTCATGCCTGTGGCATTCCAAAGATATTTGCTACTGGTACCAAAAGCGAAATCGCTAACATTTTCAGCCTTGAAGTGCCATGAATTGCGGCCCTCCATGGTAATTGTCTTTTCTGACTCAAGGTCTTCACTGGTTATGATTTGTGAAATATCATTCGAGTTCTGAGCTTTAAAAAATCGCTGATAATATTTTTTATTAAGTACTTGTTCGCCATTCTGTAAACTGCCGGTTGCCCAAATGATATAATTTTCAGGAACACTGATTTTCACGTCAAAATCCCCAAACTCATTATAGAACTCAGCAACTCCATTGTATTCCAAAACATCCCAGCCATTAATATCGTCGAAAACCGAGACCTGAGGGAACCAATAGGCCATGAAAAAGGTATTCTCATCGTATCCCCCAAATCGATCGTTAGGCTTTGACGGCATAAAAAACTCCCAGCCAATTTCAATTTCGGCACTGGATTGGGCCGGGCAATTAAAAGGCAGATAAATATTCGTTTGGCTTTCTTTTAATATGCATGTTTGTTTTCCCATGTCACACTCTTTCCCATTAATTGTTATTGAGGTAATTTTAACTCCGGAATGGGTGTCGAGGGCATCAATTTCACGACCTCTTACTCCTCCCTCTTTGAAAATGTTCTGGTAAAGTCTGATAACCATGTAGCGAAGTTGAAGTTCACTGTTATTCTGATATGTAATTTTCTCATATCCTTTCAGAAGTCTTGTTGCAGGAGTGAATTCCGCTTCAATGTTATAATTGGCGCGGTTCTGGAAATAGCTTGGGCCAGGATTTCCGTCCATTGATCGGGTGGCATTATCATAAGCTTTTTTAATATCACTTGGAATAAACAATTCCTGAGTGAAGGCCATTTTAAAGGCTAAATTTACAAGGAGAAACAGAAGTTTTTTTTTCATTAACGGCTAGGGTATAACATATTAAATGTGATTTGTTTTCAAGCAACAATCTGCATGTGCACACCGCTCGATAAATAAACGCTCAAATTAAGACTTTTTTTTAGAATTCAGAATTCAAAGTAATGTCTTTGGGCTTCTTTTCTTGTTCTGCCATTTTTTGTGTTCCTTTGCATGCTAATTTTTTTTTATGGATACTGCGTCATTGAGTACTAAAGGATTGATATATGCCAGTTTAACAGCCGTATTGTGGGGGGTGCTGGCGATAGCTCTGAAATTTACAGTAAATACCCTTGATCCAATCTCAGTGGTTTGGTTTCGATTTAGTTTTTCCTTTGTGGTGCTATTGTTCTGGATGTTGGCTTTCGACAGGAAGGACATATCCTTACTTTGGCATCCTCCGATTGTTGCATTAGTGGCTGCTGTTTTTTTAGGACTTAATTATCTGGGGTTTATCTCAGGAGTAAAATATACTTCTCCCTCCAATGCTCAGGTTTTTATCCAGTTAGGATCTGTAGGATTTGCCTTGGCAGGAATTTTCATTTATAAGGAAAGGGTGGGGTGGAAACATATTATTGGCTTTGTTATGGTAGTAATAGGAATTGCGATTTTCTATTATGAGCAGTTGTCGGCACTAAAAGGGATTAATGGTGAATATACAAAAGGGATAATATTGGTATCAGGTGGTGGAATAGCCTGGGCTGTTTTTGCCAGTATCCAAAAAGGTCTTGTATCAAAACTAGGCACCAATCAGTTAAATCTTATTATTTATGGTTTCTGTAGCCTTGTTTTCCTGCCGTTTATTGACCTTCGCCAAATGATGAGCCAAAGCCTAACAGAATGGTTGGTCCTAATATTTCTTGGCTTAAATACCGTTCTTGCCTATGGTTTTCTTGCTATCGCTATAAAGTATGCTGAAGCCACAAAAGTAAGTGTGATAATTGCATTGAATCCCATTCTAACCTTTGTTGGAATGGCTGTATTGGCCGTTCTTGAGGTAAGTTGGATTGAACCCGAGCATTTTACTTTTCTTAGTATAGTAGGGGCGTTGATTGTTCTGGCAGGGGCAATTATTACAATACTCTCCAGAAAAAAATAGCAAGACAGGAATTCTTTGGCTATTGAATTATCTTTGGATCCTGGGTGGAAGGGAAAATGTTTAACCACCGTCTTGCGAAGGGCTTTTTATTCATAACAGAGAATTCGAGCTCCTGGCCGCAAGTACGGTGGTAAAAGACAATAAAGTCGGCCTTTTAAACAAAGGCTTCAGGAATCTATTCCTTAACTTTCTTTTTCATAAGATCTGAGAAAAGCAGCATCACAACTCCAAACACAAACATTGCAATTCCCGACCAAAGATTCACATTTACAGAAAGTGAGATGTCATACATGCTGTTTCCATCGGTTGCCAGCCCATAAATTCCCAGGATAGCGCCAAAGATGGCGAACATCATTCCAATTGGTATTTTTATATCTAAACCCATATTTTTATTTTTTAAGATTACCAGAAAATGATACTAAGTACGATAGCAATAATTCCAACCACCCAAGCCAGGAATATAGGGCCTTGATACCAATGCTTACTGGTATCAACCACCTTAGGCGTGAGGGAGTAGACCAAACCTTTAAGTTCTTCATCTGTTTTTGTACGTTTGGTAAGCAGCGAAATAACAATTGTTGCAACCAAAGCAACCCCGAATGCGATTATAGCTATCCAGAAGTTCTGAACCATTTCGCTGGGGAATATTTTCAGAACAGTGCCTGTCCATCCTCCTTTAACCAGGCTAGTTGCTCCGGCTGGTTGTGTAAACCCATGCACGAGTGCAGCTGAAAACGTACCGGTTAAGAGCCCCCAAAACGCGCCATGCCCGGTTGTTCGTTTAGTGAACATCCCCATAAGGAATGCAGCAAAAAGTGGAGCATTGATAAAGGCGAAAATCAACTGCAGAAAGTCCATCACATTGTTGAACATCGCGGCAACATATGCGGTTAAAATACTGACGGAAATACCAACAATAGTGGTTATACGGCCAACGGTCAAATAATGCTTGTCGGATTTACCAGGGACAATATAACTCTGGTAGATATCATAAGTGAATACGGTATTAAAGGCAGTTACATTTCCGGCCATTCCACTCATAAAAGAGGCCATAAGCGCTGTAAGGCCCAATCCCAGAACTCCGGCGGGAAGGAAGCGTTGCAGGAGCATGGGGATAACCAGGTCATAATTATAACTATCACCCTTCATGGGGAGGTGGAAGGTTTCATCCCCTGAGTTTAGAAGTGCTATGGCAATCATTCCCGGTACAATTACCAAAAACGGAATAAACATTTTAGGCAAAGCACCAATAAGCGGAGTTTTGCGGGCGGCACTCATTGAGCCTGCAGCCATAGCTCTCTGAACAACCAGAAAGTTGGTACACCAGTATCCGAAAGACAAAACAAAACCCAATCCAAAGAAAATCCCAATCCAACTACCCATTGGGTGAGTTGGTGAAATATTTTGCCAGGAATGTTGCAAGCCTTCAGTCATTGGATTCATGGCTAGTTTTTCAACCATGCCGTCCCATCCGCCAATTCTTACCATACCGATAATAACCAATGGAAGGAAACCAATCACGATTAGGAAAAACTGCAAAACTTCGTTATAAATTGCTGAGCTTAATCCCCCGAGATAGGTGTAGACAAGTACAATTGCTGCAGAGATAAACAGACTCATGTGGAAGTTCCATCCTAAAAGGGTATTCATTAGGAGAGCCAATGCATACATCGAAATACCGGAAGCAAAAATGGTCATAATGGCAAACGAAAAGGCGTTGAATCCGCGGGTTTTCTCATCAAACCTGAGCTTAAGGTATTCGGGAACGGAGCGGGCTTTTGAGCCATAATAGAAGGGCATCATGAAAATCGCAAGGAAAATCATGGCAGGAATGGCGCCGATCCAGTAAAAATGCACCGTTGCCATTCCGTATTTAGCCCCCGATGCCGCCATTCCTATAACCTCAAGGGCTCCAAGGTTGGCGGAAATAAATGCGAGGCCGGTTACCCAGGCTGGAAGTGAACGACCCGCTTCGAGAAACGCGGAGGCGTCCTTCATATGCTTCTTTAGTGCCCATCCAATGCCAAGCACAAAGATGAAGTAGATAATCATGATCGAGTAATCGACCCAGGAAAGATTAAAACTTGATTCCATGTTTTGAATTTTTAGTATTTGCTTTAGTGAATTATAGAGTAAAGGTTTGTTCTTTGTAAGGATGCATTAAAAGTCTTCAAGTTGCAGAACGCATTCAAAAGTAATAAGTAAATCCATTAATACAAGGCTATTCGATTGTCCTTGCTGGTTCTGTAGAATAATGAGTTGAGAAACGCTCAGATTATCAATCTAATGCATAAATAATTCTGAATTTGAATTAATTCTAAATTACGGATTGGATTTGGTTTTGGAAAAACAAGTGTTAGATTTACACTTTTTATTAACAAGTGTTGCGTTTACACTTAAAGCTAAATTTTACTAAATAAAACCAATAATTTAAATTAGAAACTATGACAACCTTAGACTGGATCGTCCTTGGGGCGTTTTGCCTCATGCTGGTAGGAGTTATCGTTTGGGTACTTCAAAAGAAGTCCCAGGATACCTCTGATTATTTTCTTGCGGGCCGTGACGCAACTTGGATTGCGATTGGGGCATCAATTTTTGCATCAAATATAGGTTCCGAGCACCTTGTTGGTCTCGCAGGAGCGGGTGCCGAAAGTGGAATGGCAATGGCTCATTGGGAAATGCATGGTTGGCTTATTCTTATGTTAGGGTGGTTGTTCGTTCCGTTTTATGCTAGAAGCGGGGTGTTTACAATGCCTGAGTTTCTTGAGAAAAGATACAATACCAGATCCAGATCTTTTTTGTCCATTATCTCCCTGATCAGTTATGTGCTTACAAAAGTTGCCGTAACGGTTTATGCCGGGGGAGTTGTGTTTAAAGATGTTTTTAATATTGAGTTTATCAAAATTGGTTCAGTTTCGATCGACTTTTTCTGGGTGAGTGCTATTGGACTGGTTGTCATTACCGGGCTATATACGACATTTGGCGGTATGAAAGCCGTTCTTTATACTTCCGTGCTTCAGACTCCCATTTTGCTTTTTGGCTCAGTTGCCATCTTGATTATTGGATTGGCTAAATTGGGGGGATGGACCGAAATGATGGAAATTTGTCGGGCCGCTCCTACAAACGAATTTGGCGACAACATGACCAGCCTCATTCGCTCGCCCCGTGATCCAAACTTTCCATGGACGGGTGTATTGTTGGGATCTGCAATTATTGGATTTTGGTATTGGTGTACCGATCAGTTTATTGTACAGCGTGTTTTATCCGGTCGCGATCAAAAACAAGCCCGCAGAGGTAGTATTTTTGGTGCCTATTTGAAACTGACTCCGGTTTTCATTTTCCTTATTCCCGGGATGATTGCCTACGCCCTTACCCAGAAAATCGATCCTGAGACAAACTTACCCATGCTTCAGCTTGCCAGCAATGATGCAGCCTTTTCAACACTTGTTAAGGAACTTCTACCCAAAGGATTTACAGGGGTAGTTATTGGTGGGATTCTTGCCGCTTTAATGAGTTCCTTGGCTTCGCTGTTCAACTCCTCATCAATGTTATTTACGGTTGATTTTTACCAGAAATATAAACCCGGGAAAACCGAGAAACATTATGTTGCAGTTGGAAGAATGGCAACAGTAGTGGTTGTGGTTTTGGGTGTATTGTGGATTCCTGTCATGAGAAGCCTTGGATCGGTATTGTATGCTTATCTGCAGGATGTTCAATCGCTTTTGGCTCCGGGTATTGCAGCTGTTTTTCTTCTCGGTGTTATTTCCAAGAGAACCACCCCCGCAGCTGGATATGCCGGTTTGGTTGTTGGGTTTATCCTGGGAATGCTGCGACTTGGCATGAAAGTTTATTACGGAACAGAAACCGGTGACGGGTTTTTCTACGACCTTATTGTTGCTCCAAACTGGCTGCATTATGAGATTGCCCTCTTTTTCGTAATTATTTCACTGATGGTTGTTGTGAGTTTCTTTACCGAGAAAATGGATCCGTTAAAGATTCAGGGCTTATATTTTGGGTCTGCAAGTCCTGAGCAAAGAGCCATAACACGAGCTAGCTGGAATAATTGGGATGTAATCAACTCGCTTATTGTTATTGCTTTTATTGTAGCCTTTTACATCTATTTCTGGTAAGAGATTGTAATGAGCATGCCTTTTTATTCCAAGCATAGCAAACACTATGTGGCCGTTGACTGTATCATTTTCGGCTTTGATCAGGAGAAGATTAATATTCTTCTGCATAAGCGAAAGTTTGAGCCTTATAGCGGGGGGTGGTCGCTTTTCGGGGGATTTCTCGAGGAGAATGAAAACCTTAATAACGCTGCAGGGAGGATATTGCATACACTAACAGGATTCAGTGGGGTTTATCTTGAACAACTGTTTACCTATGGTGATGTGGAGAGGGATAAAGAGAGAGTGCTTTCGGTAGCTTATTTTGCACTCATCAACACGGAGCGCTACAGTTCGGTCGAGGGGGGGGATTTCGATGCAGTTTGGATTCCTCTGGAAGAACTTCCGGATTTGGTTCTTGATCATAAGATAATGGTAAACAAGGCCCTGCGACGATTGCGTCGGAAAGCTGCTTCTGAGCCCATCGGGTTTGAACTCTTGCCCGAAAAGTTCACACTGCCCCGACTGCAGAAACTATATGAAGCCATTTACGGGGAGGGTTTTGACAAGCGAAATTTCCGAAAGAAGATTCTTTCGATGGGGCTTCTAAAGAAGCTTGATGAAAAGGATAAATCCGGATCCAAAAAGGGAGCCTTTCTGTTTAGGTTCGACAAAAAGAAATATGACGAATTGCTATCTGAAGGATTGGGGTTTGAATTATAAAAAACAAAACTAAATTATAAAAAATGAATAATCTAAAAAACAAAGAAATCTGGTTTGTAACAGGCAGTCAGCACCTGTATGGTGAAGAAACTCTAAAACAAGTAGCGCGCGACTCGCAGGAGATTGCTACAGATTTGAATAATTCCGCGCACATACCTGTAAAGGTGGTTTTTAAACCGGTTCTTAAAACCCCGGAGGAGATTCTAAGTCTTTGTATGGAAGTTAACAATAGCATTAGCTGCGTGGGCATCATCACCTGGATGCATACTTTTTCTCCGGCAAAGATGTGGATAAACGGTTTAAAGGTTCTAAACAAACCCATCGCCCATCTGCATACACAGTATAACCGCGATATTCCCTGGGATACTATTGACATGGATTTCATGAATCTTAATCAGTCGGCACATGGTGACCGTGAGTATGGTTTTATAGTAAGCCGTATGCGTCAGAATCGCAAGGTAATTGTCGGTCACTGGAAAGAGGAAGACATCCGCAAAAAAATTGGTTCCTGGTCGCGCGCAGCCTGCGGGTGGAATGAGTGGCAGGGAATGAAGGTAGCTCGATTTGGAGATAATATGCGGGAAGTAGCAGTTACCGAGGGAGACAAGGTTGAAGCTCAGCTTCGGTTGGGGTATTCGGTTAATGGATATGGCGTAGGCGATATGGTTAATGCAATAAATCAGGTCAGCGAGGCTGATGTGGATAAATTACTGACTCAATATGAAGCCGAATACCATATATCCCCCGAGATAATAAAACCGGGAGATAAGCGTGACGCTCTTAAAGAATCTGCAAGAATTGAGCTTGGAATGAGAAGCTTTTTGGAAAAGGGAGGGTTTAAAGCCTTTACAACTACTTTCGAAGACCTTCACGGCATGAAGCAGCTTCCGGGACTTGCAGTGCAGAGACTGATGGAAGACGGATATGGATTTGGGGCTGAAGGTGATTGGAAAACATCGGCTCTGGTTCGTGCAATGAAGGTTATGAGCACAGGGCTGATTGGCGGGACATCATTCATGGAAGATTACACTTATCACCTGGATCCTAAAGGGATGAAGGTTCTTGGAGCCCATATGCTTGAGGTGTGCCCATCCATTGGACAAGGTAAGGCTTCACTCGAAATTCACCCGCTGGGAATTGGCGGTAAAGAAGATCCTGCACGACTTGTTTTTAATGTGCCGGAGGGCAAGGGAATCAACGTTTCAATCATGGACATGGGCGATCGTTTTCGCTTGCTTGCAAATCCTTGTAAAGTTGTGAATCCAGATGCAGCTCTGCCAAAATTACCTGTAGCGCGGGTTGTTTGGATTCCGGAGCCCGATCTTAAAGTCTCAGCCGAAGCCTGGATTCATGCAGGTGGGGCTCATCATACCGGATTCAGCATGGCAATCGGTGTGGAGGAAATGGAGGATTTTGCTGAAATGGCAGGAATGGAGTTTCTCCTCATCGACAATGACACGAAAATCCGTGAGTTTAAGAAGGAAATAAGGTGGAATGACTTATATTATCAATTAAGAAGATAATAGGGTTATTAAGTTTGAAAGATAGTAAAGAACATTATGTTGAAGGTTTGTGTGAGTTATAAAGTATCGGTTTGTTGATACTTTATAACCTTACAGAAGGTTTAGACTTGAAACTAATATCCAATCCAATGTTAAAAGATTTAAAGCACTCAGTTTACCTTGCCAACCTGGAGTTGGTGCATTTTAACCTTGTAATATTTACCTGGGGCAACGTTAGCGGGATTGACCGTCGCGAGGGACTTGTTGTTATTAAACCTTCAGGAGTTACCTATGATGAAATGTCGCCCGATGACATGGTTGTAGTGGATTTGGAAGGAAACGTAGTGGAGGGGAGGTACAAGCCGTCAAGCGACACATCGACTCACCTTGAGATTTACCGAAATTTTAAAAATGCAGGGGGCATTGTTCACACACATTCAGAGTGGGCAACCTCCTGGGCTCAGTCGGGTCGGTCAATACCTGCGTTTGGAACAACCCATGCCGATTATTTTTATGGGGAAATTCCCTGTACACGGTCAATGGAGGAAAAAGAAGTCAAGGGCAATTACGAGCTTGAAACGGGTAAACTTATCGTTTCCACCTTTAAAGGAAAAGATCCGGATGCAATTCCCGGTGTTCTGGTGAATGGCCATGGTCCTTTCTCTTGGGGGAAAACTCCAGGAAATGCGGTTCATAACGCAGTAGTAATGGAGTACCTGGCTAAAATGGCTTTTCGTACGGTTTTTTTGGGTAAAGAAAAGCCTATAGACCAGTTTTTGCTTGATAAGCATTATTTCCGGAAGCATGGGAAGGATGCCTACTATGGTCAGGAAGGAAAGTAAGAAACTGGGTCTGGAGGTATCATTATTGGTCTTCTCGCCTATATAATATTGTCCTAAGGGACCCCAAGACATAAATTATTATAAATCAACAAAACTTATGAATCAATCAAAATTCACCATAGGTCTCGATTATGGCACCGACTCCGTCAGGGCATTAATTGTTAACACATCGACGGGAGAAGAAGTAGCTACCTCAGTTTATTATTACCCGCGCTGGAAAGAGGGTAAGTTCTGCAATCCGGCGATAAATCAATTCAGGCAACATCCTCTCGACTATCTTGGAGGTTTGGAGGAATCTGTTAAACAAGCATTATCTAATGTTTCGGATGAAGTGAGGAATAATATTGTTGCCATCTCTGTTGATACAACAGGTTCAACTCCCATAGCAGTAAACCGCGAAGGTGTACCCCTCAGTCTGCTTCCTGAATTTCAAGACAATCCCAATGCTATGTTCGTACTGTGGAAAGACCATACAGCAATTGCCGAGGCGGAAGAAATAAATGCTTTGTCCAGAAGTTGGGGTGGGGTGGATTACACTTGCTTTGAGGGTGGAATTTATTCATCAGAATGGTTCTGGGCCAAGATATTGCACATTCTTCGAATTGATGAAAAGGTCAGAGATGCAGCGTTTTCCTGGGTTGAGCACTGCGACTGGATTCCCGCAGTTCTGACTTCTGATTCTGATCCCTTGAAACTAATACGGAGCAGATGCGCTGCGGGTCACAAGGCTATGTGGCACAAAGATTTCGGCGGACTCCCGTCAGAGGAATTCCTTGTAAAACTCGATCCCTTGCTAAAAGGCCTACGTGACAGACTTTTTACTGATACCTATGAATGCGATTACAAAGTTGGCGAGTTGTCTACTGAATGGGCAAGCAAGCTAGGTCTGCCAAAGAATGTTGTGGTTGGGGCCGGTTCATTCGATGCTCACCTGGGTGCTGTAGGAGGTGAGGTTCGACCTTACTTCCTCAGCAAAGTGATGGGTACCTCAACCTGCGATATGCTGATAGCTCCCATGGATGAGGTAGGGGATAAGCTTGTGGCAGGCATCTGCGGACAGGTTGATGGTTCGATTGTACCAGGAATGCTTGGAATGGAAGCAGGACAATCGGCCTTCGGTGACATTTACGCATGGTATAAGAAACTTCTGCTATGGCCCATAGAACATTCGCTAAATGGTTTATCGAATTTCACGGATGAGCAGAAAAAGGATATTACACAACAAGTATCGGAACGACTGATAGCCGATCTTACTGAGGCAGCAGGAAAGGTTGAACCCTCAGTTTCAGCTCCGATGGCAATCGACTGGATGAATGGGCGCAGAACACCTGATGCAAATCAGAATCTTAAAGGTGCTATCATAGGTCTCACATTGGGCACCGATGCGCCAATGATTTACCGTGCCCTGGTTGAGGCCACAGCTTTTGGATCGCGTGCAATCAGCGATCGGTTTAAGAGGGAAGGAGTTAGAATCGATGGCGTAATTGCTCTTGGGGGAGTTGCGAAGAAATCCCCCTTTGTAATGCAGATTGTTTGTGATGTGATGAATGTGCCAATAAAAGTAGCGCGCTCAGAACAAACCTGCGCTCTGGGTTCAGCAATGGCTGCAAGCGTCGTGGCGGGGATTCATCCAAGTCTTGAGCAAGCACAGTTAAAGATGGGCGGTGGTTTCGAGAAGGAGTACCTTCCGGATCAAACCAGGGCAACGATTTATGAGGAGATTTACCGGAAATATCTTGAATTGGGCAGTTTCTTGGAAAGGAATTGAAGGAGGAAAGAAAATCTTGCTGGATGAAAAATAATATAGGGATTAATCAGCTGTGAAGCATGGAAAAAAAATTAATCGAAACGCTGAGATTTGATTTTTGGAGACATAAAGTATAGACCTGGGGTTTGATTATCTCGAACCTTGGGTAGAATCTTTTTTTGAAACATTTTGCAATATGTCTACAAAAGAGCAAATTCTCCCGGGGAGGTATTACCATCTCTATAATCACTCGAACGGATATCTCAATCTGTTTCGCACGGAGGATAATTATCATTATTTTCTTGAGAAATATAAGAAATATGTTCATCCGTATGCTGATACTTTTGCGTATTGCTTGATGCCGAACCATTTTCATTTTCTGGTAAGGATTAAGGAGGAATTTGATGATAACATAAAGGTCTCATCCAGATCTTTCAACTTAATGAGTTCCGATCTCTTTAAGAGATCGGAACTCATAGAACCGTTTACACCGATCCAGGTAACAAACGCAATTAAAAACTGGCTAATTTCATACACCCAAGCCTATCACAAAATCTATAAAACCAGAGGAAATCTTTTTTATCAGAAAATTAGACGAAAAGTAATCACCGACGAAAATTACCTTTTAACACTTGTTGCATATATTCACTTTATATTCACTTGAACCCTATTATTCACGGATTTGCCCATAAATTAGAAGAGTGGCCCTACTCCTCATTCCCCCACTATATGTATAACTCCCCATCAATCCTCAATACTCATGTAATTCTCGATTTATTTGACGATAGACAAAACTTCCTCGATTACCACAATCAAAAACTGGCTGCCGATATTTTAAAAATTATTGATTTGGATTTTCAGATTATGAATCCTGCAAAGCAAACAATTTGTCTTGGGAATGTCTTTTAAAGTGTTTAAAATACAACCCTGTTGAATCAAAAAGGATAAATATTTAGTCGTTTCGTGCATTGGATAAGAATTGGATTGTGCCTAAATTTGAAAATGATTTTTACGTATACGATTCGCTTAATTTGATACAAGAATGTCAATTTATGGAATATTCCACAGATTGCCCTACGATAATCACAAAGAGTTCCTAAAAACGATTATCTTAAAAAGGACCTAATTTACATCACCTGCTTGCTTGAGAGAAAGAATGCTCTATACGGAATTTTATGGCTAAGAATCTGATAACTTCACAAATATCATAAAAAATGAAAACTGAAGGTTGGGAAAAACTGCAAAATGGCTCAGATATTCGAGGCGTTGCATTGGAAGGTGTTGCTGGAGAGAAAGTAAATCTGAAAATTGAGCATTCTACTATTCTTGGAAAGGCATTTGCAGTTTGGCTTGAAAAAAATGGAGCAAGTAGAGGGACTGTTGCTGTAGGCACAGACTCTCGTATTTCAGGTCCCGAACTAAAACATGCTTTTATCAAGGGATTAACTCAGTCAGGTTTTGATGTTTTTGATTGTGGACTTGCCTCAACCCCATCTATGTTCATGACGACAATCGATGACCGACTCGGGGTAAATGGTGCGGTAATGCTAACTGCAAGTCATCTGCCATTCAACAGGAATGGCATGAAATTCTTTACCCATAAAGGTGGGTTTGACAAGAAGGATGTGT